>JAITHT010000056.1 GCA_031279825.1 Desulfovibrio sp.
TCCATGGGGAATCTCCGTGGGCATGGTGCCCGGTTGATGGGTTGCTTACACTTCCATCAAAACGGAGTTCCCTTCTTCTTTCAAGGGGCGATTGTCCGATCAAGTCGAGACTACCTCAAATTAACTGCTCTCATCAGAACTTCCTTATTTGGATTGCATTAATTCACTATGAAATGACTTCTAACGCCGGACGAAAGTCCGGCGCGCCGCCACAAGCGGCGAGAGCAAGCCGAAACCGCGTTTTTCGGCGAAGCGATCCTCATACATAAGCCATTGGCCTATATATGAAATCACTTATAGAAAAAAATATTCTCAAGGTAAGGAACCGCTGATTTAATCCCCAGTATATGATCGCCAACACGTTGCATTTTCACTATACTCTCCCCATCCACGGGAGGCGCCATGAAGAAAATAGAAGGAATTTCAGCTCAAATGCGGCAACTTTGACGATTTTTTGCTGCTCCGCTGAATAATAAAGCCTGCTTGACTTCATTATTCAGCGTTTCCTTAAAACCACAAAGGAACGAAGATGCGTCCTGCTCTGCCTTGTGACCTGCTGGTAACCGCGGATGTGATGCTGACCCAGGACGATGAGCGACGCGTTGTTGATGACGCGGCCGTCGCCGTCACGGCGGGCAGGATCGCCGCCCTCGGTTCTCGCGGGCAGTTGTCCGGCTTCATACCCGCGCAAACGCTGCATCTTGGCCGCGCGCTTCTCATGCCCGGGCTGATCAACGCGCATACGCACGTGGCCATGACCTTTTTCCGGGGGCTTGCCGACGATCTTCCCCTGATGCAATGGCTTATGCAGTATATTTTTCCGCGGGAAAAACGCCTGACCGCCGACATTGTCGAACTTGGCGCTCTTTTGGGGTGCGCGGAAATGATCCGCACCGGGACCACTGCCTTTCTGGATATGTATCTGATTGAGGACGCCGTGACTTCGGCCGTTGACGCGAGCGGCTTGCGCTGTGTGGCGGGCGAAGGAATTTTCGCCTTTCCGTCCCCGGCTTACGGCACGGCGGAGGAAGGCCTGGCCCTTGTGGAGGCGCAGACGCGGCGCTGGCAGGGGCATTCCCGCATCAGGACAGCGATCACGCCGCATACGGTCTTTACCACCACGCCGCGCATTCTTGAGGATTGCCGAGATCTCGCCCGCAAGCTGGGGCTCCCTCTGCACATGCATCTGGCGGAGACACCGGAGGAGACCGACACCTGCCTTGCAACCCACGGCAAGCGACCTCTGGCCTATTGCCGGGAGCTTGACCTGATCGGGCCCGACGTTACTTTCGCCCATGTCGTGGATGTGACGGAAGAGGAACTCGACATGCTGGCGGCAAACGGCGTGCGGGTGGTGCATAACCCGAAAAGCAACATGAAGCTGGCTTCGGGCGTGGCGCCCGTCGCGGGCATGGTGGCGCGCGGCATGCTGCCCGGCCTCGGCACCGACGGCGCGGCCAGCAACAACAGCCTGAACATGTTCGGGGAGATGTCCGCCTGCGCCTTGCTGCACAAGGTATACAGCCGCGATCCCACGGTTCTGCCCGCGCGGACGGTGCTGGATTTAGCCACGCGGGGCGGCGCGGCATCCATGGGTTGGCCGGAACTGGGACGCCTGATTACGGGCGGCCCTGCCGATATGCTGGCCCTGGATTTATGCAGCCCCAACTTTCAGCCCCTGCATGACCTGACGTCGCATCTGGTTTACGCGGCAAGCGGGTATGAACTGCGTTTGAGCATGGTGGAAGGCAATATCCTGTATCACGACGGTCGCTGGATGACACTTGATTATCCGCTCTTGCTCAGTGAGACGCGCAAACTGAAACAATGGGTACAGGACAACGCCTTGTGAGCCGGAGCGCGCCGGCGGGGTAATCCCGAGCGTAAAATACCGTCAGAGTCGCAGGGATGCGGGGAGACGTAAGCCTCCCCGCACGGGATACGCGTGACGCGGACGGATGCGCCGCACAGACTCCGTGCGGCATTAGAGCCTTTTCAAAGTGACCGTGCTCCAATCAGGCAAGGGCCTTGAGCAAGGTGTCGCGAATGGAGTCAATGCTGCCTTCGCCGTTGAGCGCAACGTATTTTGTGTTGCCCTTGTCGGCGAGTTTTTTATAGAAATACGCGGCGGCCAGGGTGCCGGAATGCGTATCGTAATAGATGTCGTGGCGTTTATTGATGGCGGTCTCGTCCTGATCGTCGGAACGGGCGGAAAGCGCGCCGCCGCAGACGCGGCAGACCTCCCCTTTCGGCTTGATCGCCTCAATGAAAATATTGTTGGGGTGGTTGTTGTCGTTCTTACAGAGGCGGCGGCCCATGATGCGGTTTTTGGCCGCCTGGCGCGGTAACAGTATCTCAATGACGTAGTCGAGCTTCATGCCGGCGGTTTGCAACGCCTCCCACAGTTTTTCAGCCTGGAGCATGTTGCGGGGAAAACCGTCGAGAAGCCAGCCGCCGGCGCCTTTTCCCTTCAGGGTTTCAAGCACCATGGGAATGGTGATGTCGTCGGGCACCAGATCTCCCCGATCAATATACTCCTTGGCTTTTTTGCCAAGTTCAGTTCCGCCGCCGATATGCTCCCTGAAAATGGCTCCGGATTCGATATGGGCCAGCTTGTACTTGTCTTTGACAAGCGCTCCCTGCGTCCCTTTACCGCTGCCGTTGGGGCCGAAGATAAGAATATTCACGTTGCGCCTCCTTGTTACATTGTTCACAAGCCCATAGCTTGAGCGAATCGCTCTGTCAATGCGGGTGAATCAGCGCAATGTCAAAATGGGAGTTCAGTTCCGTAATGCTTTTTGCAAACCGGGAAAAACCGGTCCCAGAATGCGCTTCTCAATGCCGCTCACGCAATATGCGGACTAAACCCTTCAGGGCTTAAGTCGGGCTATATCCTGCCTAAAGGGCGGGGTTTCAAACCACTTCACTATGGGACTAAATAACTATTTGCCGAAACCGTTTTTGTCAATATTCTGTAAAATATATGTAAATACAGTGTGTTACAAAAGATATTGTTGGACGATATTGAATAGCGCAGTTGCTGGCACCCCCTGCATGCCCAATTTGGCAGCAAGCTGCTGCACAATTACCAACTGCCAAATTGCATTTTTCCCGGCTGGCGTGAGGCTGTAGCGTTGGGTCGGGCTGCGCGGTGAATCCGGCTGCGTTCGCTCAATAACGTCTGCGTCCAAAGCGGGAACGAGGTAGTTTTTTCGAAATGGCGGCGCATGTCGCAAGGCCACAGCCTGCATCAGTTCGGCAGCACCCATCTCGTCTTGCCCAAGCGCTTGCAACAAACGCCTTACTTTGTCGCTTACTTGTGCGCTTGCTTGATCGGGCGGAAGTTGTTCCACAGTCGCATTGTACCCGGTAGACATCGGACATTCGCCCAGACAGCCTGCACGATTCAATTCGCTGCCGATCCCGCCCGCACTTCCAACAGGGAAGAAGATCAGGAAGTTCTTTCTGCAAATTCGAAATGGTTTTGCTGATCATCCAACAAACCTGCGATCATCTTTCCAGTTTTTTTGAAATCACCGGAGAGGATGCATTCCGCGATTCCGGACAGCGCATTTCGTGTATCGGATGGGAGCGGCAGAGCCTTCAAGGCTTCCATCTCTCTGTCGATTGCGTCTATGTTTTCCTCCAATAGCGCGCCTTT
>JAITHT010000024.1 GCA_031279825.1 Desulfovibrio sp.
GGCATAATTGCGCCTTTTTTCAGGGAAAAGGTACAAAACGAGAGTAAATGAGGCAATTTTTACCGGATTTTTCCCCTTTTTTCGGAAATTTTACTGCCTGAAACAAAGCCGCCCCTCCATCGGGGAATTGTTCAGCGCTTTCCTTAATATATTTAATGAAAAGCTATGGTTGTCACGTGATGCAGTATCGTACAATAGCCCTGCTTGCCGTTCTCTTGCCTGCCATCCTTTTCGTGAGCGCCTGCAGCACGGGGAAACCCGCGACAGACGGTGCCGGAGTATCGTGGAAAGCGGGAGGGATGCGGACAGGGGGAAGGGATGCCGTCCGCTTCGGCACTGTGGGCCATGCCGTTGATACGGAGCGGGAAACTGTTCGGAATGAGGCGGGAGCCCGCGCCGCACCGGCGCAGGCGTCCGCCGCCGCGGTTCCTTCCGGACCGCCGCAAGACAGGGCGCTGTCGTATGACGATTGCGTCCTCATGGCCTCGCAGTATGCCCCTGACCTTGTGAGCGGCATTATTGACCTTGAGCTTGCCGAAGTTGCCGCGGATAACGCCTTTTGGCGCAGGATGCCCTTTATCAGCGCCCGTTTTCGCGTTACCGCGAATCTTACGAAGCAGCACAAGGAATACAGCGATACTTCGAGCCGCATGGATTTCGGCATATACGGCTTTGAGCCTGTAGTGAGTTATTTTTCCCATAAGGCCGCGTTGCTACTGCAGGATATCGCCTTGTCCACGCATCAGAAGGCCGTGGAAAAGCGGGGTGAGGAAATCGCCTCGGCCCTGCTGCGTCTGGCAACTTTGGAGCGGGCGGGTGAACGGCAGGCGGCGGATGTCGGTTTGGCGAAACAATTGACGGCTTTTCAGCGGACGCGGCAGGCGATGCCGGTTGATCGGCTGAAGACGGCCTCCGCCCTGCATCAGGAACGAGCCGCCCAAGCGGCGTTGGACAAAACAAAGGTAGAAATATCCTCTTTATGCCTTTCTCTCAAGCTCATGCTGGGTTACGACCCGGACAGACGTCTGGCGGCGCGCGGCGCAAGCGTGGAGGAGCTTCTGCAACGCGAAAAGGCCGCTCTGGCTCTTGCCGACAGGCAATGGGAGGAGGTCTGGCGAAACTCCCTGGACGCGCGTATCGCGAAGGTGTCGTTGAAGCTTAAGGATTATAATATTATGATGGCGTGGGCGCGCTACCTTCCGAACATGAACATGGAAATTATCCCCGCCAACCCCGCCAGCGACTATGCCTCCTATTCCAGTAAAGACGACGTCTTCGCGAGGATGTACCTCACCTTGCCTCTTTTAGACTGGGGAGAGCGTTCCCGGGGGGTGGACAGCGCTCGTTTGGACAAGGCGCAGGTATCGCAACGCGCCAAACTGGGCAGGCAGATTTTTTCGCAACAATGGCAAGAACACTGGCTTGCCATGAAAATGGCCCAGGCGGATGTTGAACTTGCCAGAGAACTCTTGTCCGTGGCGCGTCTGGAAGAACAAAAAGCCGAATTGCAACATAGAGCCGGCAGTATTGCTTTTGACGGCCTCATTGATGCCAGACGCGCGAGGCTCAGCGCGGAAAGCGCCCTGGAAGAGGCGTCTCTGCAACTGCGCCTCAGGGAACTCGCCGCCTGGATGCTGAGCGGCGGTTTTAGTCGTCGTTTTTTCGAACCGCGCGCGGATGAAGAAAGGGAGTAAGCTTTTATGCGACGTCTGCAACCTCGTTCTTGCGCCGTTCCGCTGCTGGGAAGCGTATTGCTCGGCTGTGCGATTATCTTTTCGCCCCTTTGCCCGCCCGCCCTTGCCGAGCAAGAAAAGGCCGGGCATACCGGCAAGGTGTTCTGCCCCGTCATATACCATATTCCCTTTGAATACGCGGGGACGATTGAAGAAGTACTGGTCTCCCCCGGCGACAAGGTGCGGGAGGGGCAGATTCTGGCGCGCTACCGGTTGGGAGACGAGACCCTTCTGAATATTATGACCTATCTGGAGTTGTGGAGGGTAGTCCTTAATACGCAGATTGAGATTGTCCAGAATGACAGGGAAACTGAGGATGTCAAGGAGGAATACGACGCTGCCCGGCGCCTGTCGGCCGCCAGGATGGGGTCAACTGAGCGTTTGAATCGTCTGGAAAATACCCTGGCGCTCCTGCACAGGAAGAAAGGTCTGCTAACGCAGAGGCTCGTCTTTGATCAGAATGTCTTGCAGGCCAGAAAAGAGGTTGTCAGGCGCAAACTGGGAAAGGATGTCGCAAGCCTGGAAATTCCCGAATATGGGGAATTGCGCAGTCCGCTGGACGGAGAGGTTGTGCTCGTTAACCCCGCGTTGCGCAAGGGAATGATCCTGGAAGCCTTTTCTCCTGCCATAACCGTGGCGCAGACTCACCCTATGGAGATACGGACTCGCGTGTATGAATCGGATGTGCCGGAGTTGCGCATCGGCGGCAAGGCGGTCGTAACGATTCCTTCACTGGGGAATTTCACCTGTGACGGGGTGATTACCTATATTGACCGCAGCTCGGAAGATATGACGGTGGGCAGGCCGAGTTATTACGGAGTACGGGTGGAGATAGGCAACGAGGCCGGCCGGCTCCGGGCCGGTTTTCAGGCGACGGTGAATTTTGAGACGGATGCAAAACACCCCTGAACGTGGCGGCCCGTAAAGGCGCGGGCAATAGCCCGCGTCAACGGAGGAAACGCATTGTGCCGATGCCGAAAAGAGCATGAAAGAACGCCCCGCCTCGCTGGCAACGCATGCCGCTGTGCGCGGTGCGCCGATACGATCCTGCGTGCCGGTGACTTTTTTGCTGGAAGATATGGATTTCGGAGGCACCCAGACGCAGATGTTGGAACTGGCCGTCCGTCTTGATAAAACGCGTTTTCTGCCGCGCCTGATCACCTTGCGCCGAGGGCGCGCGGATTTGTGGGCACGCGCGAAAGCCGGAGGAGTGGACTGCCTGGCCCTGGATGACGGTATCGTCTTCAGACCGTCGCGCGCCCTGCCTGCCTTGTGGCGATACCTGGAGAAGGAACGGCCTCCCCTTCTGCATCTGGCCACGGCCCTGCCCAATATCTGGGGGAGGATTATGGGCAGGCTTTTGCGTCTGCCGGGCATTATCGCTAATTGCCGCGGCGGTAACTCCATCAGGCGGCAGCATGAAAGATGGCTCTGGCCCTTTGCCGGAGTGCATATCTGCAACTCCTCCCTGCTTCAGGAGCAGTTGCGGCGGCATACCCGCCTGCCCGAAGAACGCATTGTCTATATTCCCAACGGCGTGGATACCGACTTTTTCCACCCGGCCGATGCGGTGCCGGAAGAGCTTGCCCTCCTCTGTATCGCCCGTATGGTTCCGGATAAAAATCATCCTTTGTTGCTGAGGGCTTTTTCCCGCGTCCTGCATTATGCGCCTGACGCCGTGTTGCATTTGGTGGGTGAGGGCCGGGAAAGGGCGCGCGTGGAGGCCCTGGCCGCCGCCCCGGAATTGCGGGGCCGTGTGCGCTTTCACTCCGGTAGCGCGGATGTGCGTCCCTTGCTGCATCAATCCCGAATCTTCGTTCTTGCGTCCGATTATGAAAGCACGCCTAACGTGTTGCTCGAAGCCATGGCCTGCGGCCTGCCTGTGGCGGCCACCCGCGCCGGAGGAGTGTCGGAACTGGTGATTCACGGACAAACGGGATTTTTGACGGATTGCGGTGATAGTGGCGCTTTGGCCGATGCTGTCCTGCGCCTTCTGAACGAGCCTGATCTGCGGAGGGCTTTCGGCGGGGCGGGGAGAGAAAGGGCGCTCGCCCGTTATTCCCTGCGGGCTATGGCGGAGGCTCATGAGCGCGTATACGAGTCTCTGCTGCATCGCGGGGAATGAGATCGATCCTTTGCGTTACGGCGTATCGACGGCGCGGCGATTGTCGCGCCGTCGCTCATTCGGGCGGATGGCGCGCCGGCGCGGAGTGTTCGGCGGGCCTTACGGCATTCGCGGCTGGCGGCGTCATATGCAGCGCCAGTTGCGGAAAGGGTATTTCAATACCCCGTTCGGCAAAGGATCGGTTTATAGAGAAGCGGATGGCGGACAGCGCGGCGGGGCTGTCATCGATATTCATGAACACATGGAGGGTAAACTCCAGGGAATGCGGGCCGAATTCGCTGAACAACACGGTCGGCGGCGGTGTTTTGCGGACATGCTCCTGCGTGTCGGCCGCCTCAAGCAGAAGGCGCGTCACAAGGGCGGTGTCCGAACCGTAGGCGACGCCGATGCGCATACTCCGCCGCACTACTCTGTTAAGCCTCGTCCAGTTGGAAAAATGGCCGGACATGATGGAAGAATTGGGTACGTACACCAGGGCGTGTTCAGGCGTTTCTATGGCGGTGGAACGGATATTGATGGATTTGACCGTGCCTGAAACTCCCGCGACATCCACAATATCCCCTACAAGGATGGTTCTGCCGAAAATAAGGATAAGGCCGCTGATAAGGTTGTTGAAGAGATTTTGTACGCCGAAGCCGATGCCCACGCTCAATCCTCCGGCAATGACGGCCAGACTTGTGAAATCCACTCCCAGACTCCCCAGAACGATAATGGCGAAGAGCGCCCACGACAGATAGCGGACCATGGTCCGCAGAGGAGGAATGACTCCCCGTTCGATGTGGGGTATATGATCGGGAAGATGGCTGAGAGATGTGGTAAGCAGGCCGATGAAGGAGCGCGTCAGGAAAAACAGCACCGCAATGAACAGCAGCCGGGAGAAATTGAAACTGGCCTCGCCCCAGGTATAGTTGGCGGCCATGGCGCTGCGCAGCAGGTAGCGCGCGCCCGGCACGGCCCACAGCCACGGCAGGGCGCACACCAGGGAAAGAATCCAGGCGGCGGGGGTGGATAATGCCTCCGCTATGGCATGGCGGATAGGCCGGTTTTCCTTGTCGAACAGGGAGTCGCCCAGATTTTGCAAAAGCGCCGTGAGCGCGTTGCCCAGCGTACAGATGTTCACCAGGGCGAAAAGAGCCATGAAAAGAAGAACGGCCAGACGGGCATAGCCGAAAAGGGCCGCCGCCAGAGAGAGTGAGCCTGCCCAGAAGGCGCAACTGAAGGCGAGACTCTCCAGCAGCGGCAGGGCGGCGGCGCGTTGACGATTGAGGATAAGTGTCCGGGCCAGAAAAACAAGCATGATCGCCGTCCACATAAGGCTGAGGACAGGCGGGGGCAGGTCGGAAAAAAGCATGAACACGCCGAGAAAGGCGGGCGGTAAAAGGCGGTTGAGGGGGGACGGCGCGTCTTGCAGCGCGGGCATGACGGCCGCGCGCAGTCGCCGGCTTAACGCGGCCGCCCCGGCGATAACCGCCAGCACGCCCAAAAACGTGAAGGCAAGGAAAGAGCCCCCGGCGGGGTTGCTTGATGCCGCCAGAACGGCAAAACCGCCGCCTACCCCTATCCACGCGCCCTTGAAAACATCCGCGCAGGCATGATACCGGCTTGTGGAAAGAATATGCGTGCTCCGTAACAGCAGAAAGCCGAAAAGGGCTATGAGGGCGCTTGCCGAGGTAAAGCTTTTTCCTGCCTCTTTCCAGTCTTCTCCGTTTTGCGGATAGGCGAAGCGCACGCGCAGGGGGATGTGCCCTACCCAGTCGGACAGCATGCCGGGAATTGCGGCCAGGACGCCCGCATCGGCGTTTGACGGCGTCAAATAGTAGCTTCTCCAGATTTCCATGAGACTGCTTTCGGTATTCTCAACGGTCCTGCCGAGTCTTGTCTCGGCGGCTTTTGCCGGGGCGAGGATTTTTTCCAGGCGGGCGGAGGCGCCGCCTAATTTTGCCCGAGCCTCAAGCGCGGTCCGGGTGAAGTCTTTTATCTCCGCAGGAGCCGCGCCGGCCGTTTCTCCATCACGCAGGCTGTCCCGGCTGAGATCGTCCATATCTTTCTGCAGGCTGGCAAGATCTTCCAGGCGCCGCTTGACGGCCGCGGCGATATCTTCCAGCGGGCGCAGGTTATTGCGCAGTTTTTCCTGCAAATGGAGCATTTGCCGCAGCAGCGTAAGCTGCTCCATGGGGTGGCCGCGCAACGCCTGAAACAGGTTGGATAAGCGGGAGGCTTGAGCGCCGGCTGCCTGAATGCTTTCGGACAGCGGCGCGGCCATGCTTTCGGCATTGCCGCGTAAGGAAGAGACTTCTTTAGCCATAACGGCTAATTCTCCGGTGCGTGAACGCCAAATGTGCATCAAGGGGTCATTTTCGGCCGTCGAGCCTGTTCCGGAGGCGTCTTCCGGCCCGGGGGCATTCTTCTGTCCGGGCGCGAACTCCGATTCCGGCGCGGCAAAGGCGCCCGCAAGAAAGACGCCGGACACGCCGGCGAGCGGCAGGGACGCGATCACGGCAAAGCGTGCCGCCTTGAGGATGATATGCACGAGCGTTGCGGACATAGACTTTACCATAGAATGTTTTACGCCTCCGGCTAGTGTCTAATTGCAAAAACTACAAGTATATTTTGCGGATATTTTTGCAGGATCGTCGGCTGAAGAACATGGTTTTCAGCCGACTTACGCCGCCTTCGGCGGCGTAAAAGCCTCCAGGTTTTTCTAGTGGTTACTTTTGCAAGTAAATACTAGAGCAGATTAACTTTGAAACGTTGCACTCGTCGCCCTCGGCGAAAACAAGTTTCGCCTACTCCTCATGCACGCAACCGGCGCTCACGCTGCCGGTTGCCGGAGCATTTTCAAAGTGAAAATGCTCCGGCCGCAGGGAATGCGCCCGGAACGCACTGCCCGCATCGTTTGATTTTTATCGTGATTTTTTACAATAACCTGCTTGACATTTTGATGCAAGGTGGAGTACGTCGGAAGAAAGTATGGTGAGAGAGAGTTTAGTCTGAGGCATTAGATAATGTGAGTCGCGCTTGCCGGGGGATATGGCAGGCGTGGCTGTTGTACTTTGTCTGTTCCTTGGGCGATTGGCAAGAAGAAAAACTTGCAAAGTGATATGTATTCTCTCGCTATGCCGGGTGAGTTTTTTTTTCGCGTCACTCTCATTTTCTAAAATATTCAGGGGGATATTATGGCTCCAGAATCTTCTTCCAATGCCGGTTCCGCTTCCTCTGCTTCGATTCGCCAAAACGTGTCCGTGCCCGCGCCAGGTGCCGGAAGCGATATTTCTGTGCTTTCCTCCGCCGGCGGACAGCTGCAACTCGGCTTTGATCCTTCCGAGGCCACGACCACCCGTTCCGGCAACGATCTGACCTTTGAGGTGGACGGCGGCTCTGTGACGGTCAAAGACTTTTTCGTCGTGGGCGACGAGAGCCTGCCGTCCCTGCGTCTGCCCGACGGCACGGTCGTGGCCAGCAACGACTTTTTCGCCGGGAGTTCCTTCGATCTGACCACCGCCGCCGGTCCCGGAGGCGGGGGGGGCGGCGGCAGCGGCTCGGGCGAATACCGCGACGACGCGGGCAACCTTATCGGCGGCATTGACCGTTTCGGCAAGCTGGGCACCGACTTCTGGGGCCGGGGCGTCGAGCGGCCGGAGACCTACGTGCACCGCGAAGAGCCCGGCGGAGAATTCGGCCTTTCGGGCAACAGCTACGATATGAACGGCATGTTCGTCAGTTCCGGCATGTATGAGGACTGGCGCCCCGATCAGAATACGGGCGATTACGACACCAAGCTGCTCGGCAAGCTGGATTTTTCCTGCGCCCCCTCGGGCACCACGGTGGTGGACTCCATCCATCTTTCCGGCTTTACCCCGGGCACGATCATCGTCATCGGCACGCCGCAGTTCGATGCCAACGGCAATCTGATCAACGGCATCGTCGTCACCAGCCCCAATCAGGTGTTTGACTTCACCCAGGATAATTTTGCCAAAGACGGCGTGTACGTCATGCCCCCGCCCAACTCCGATAAAGACATGAACATTAATGTCTCCATAGACATCCACGCCGAGTCCTCGGGCGTTACCGGTACGGTGAACGGCAACTTCACCATTATCGTGGACGCCGTGGCGGACCAGCCCTTTGTCAAGGATGCGGCCTTCGACGACATGCACCTGACCGGCCATGTCGACATCGGCAGGGGAGAGACCTCCGAAGGGTTCGACGGTAAGGGCAGCTATGTGGTCGAGCAGCAGATGGACGGCACGGAACGGGTGAGCGTCAAAGTGCCCTTTGAGACTACGGTCAAGTTCGGCGATTATGAGGACAGCAGCGAATCCCATTACGTGCTGATAGAGGTGCCCTCGCAGCCCGTCGGCGCCGAGTGGACCTGCACGGACGCCAACGGCAACCCCGTGGACATCATCACCGGCCCCGACGGCAAGTCCTACTTCCAGGTGCCCGTGAGTAACGAGGACATCGCGGCCGGCAACGGCGAAGTGACCGTGAACGTCGAACTGACGGTCACGGGCGATTCCGCCACGGTGACCGATACCGACATGAATCTCAATGTCGGCGGCATGGCGGTGGAAAATCCGGATGACGAGGAACTGAGGCTGGACAACAACGTTTCTTACGACTGGAAGGAAGGCGGCGCGGATCTCAACCTCGACGTGCTGGACGGCGGCTTGAAAATCACGGCCGGCTGGGCCTCCGAGGGTAACAACGACGCCAAGCACGTCGGCGGCGGCTCCGGCGATTACGCCTATGGCGGCGTTGAGGGCGGCGCCACGGGCAACGAGGCGGGCAGCAAGGTCAACATCGGCGCGCCCATCGTCATTGAGTCGGGCGTGGACAGCCACGGCTCGGCCGAAACCCTCACCCGCGTCGAGTTCACCTACGACGCGAGTGAGGGACATCTTTGGGGCTACGACGCCGGCGGGAACCTCGTGGATCTCGATCCGGGCGGCACGGGCCGCGTGGTGCTTGACAACGTGAACAGCGGCCGGGTTGACGTGTATTATCGTCCCAACGACGGCAGCTTCAGCGACAAGGACGTCAACGTCAACTACCAGGTGGACGTGAAGAACGAGGCCGGCGTAAGCGGCAGCTACAGCGGCGGCCTCGCCGTGGTGGTGGACGCCGTGGCCGACAAGCCGATCAACACGGGCGCGACCGGTCCCGGCTATGCCTACGACGGCGAAGACGGCTATTCCGCCGCCACCGCAGGCACGATTATCAGTTTCGAGGTGCGGGCCGAATTCCCCGACACGCAAGGATCGGAGAACCACTTCCTGCTGGTGCAGGTGCCGCCGGCGGGCAGCCACCTGATCCTCTGCGATGCGGACGGCAACCCCATCACGTACGACACGGTGGTGATCAACGGCGAGACTTACTACAAGATCCCCGTGCCGGGCGAACAATCGCCGGTCAGCAGCAATGTCCATTTCAAGGTTGACGAAAACCGCGGCGATGCCCAGGACGGCAGCTACCAGATCAAGACCGGCGCGCTGGCCGAGGTTCAGGAAGACGGCGGGCGTATGGACAACGAATACGACTACGCGAACAATCAGGCCGTCACCATCAACCCGCCCATCACCATTGACGTCGATTACATGGATTCCAGCGGCGAGGGATCCGCCTCGAGCATGTATGAGGACAACCAGCCGAAGCAGAATCTCGGCATCTACACCGAAGGCAGCGCTTCGGACGGCAACCTGAACATTCACCTGAACAACGACGGCGACCGTGACACCGTCATGACGGGCGAGGTGGAAATCCGCTTCACCTATGACGGCGACAGCGACAGCCTGCACTTTACCATCAACGGCCACGATTATTACGCCGAGCGCGTTCCCGGCTCCAACGACTTCGTGCTCAAGGTGCCGGCGGCGGAATTCGACGGCCGTGGTCCGGGCACGGACGGCGTGCTTCAGTATCATCCCCCGGCCAATGACGACCACGACCTGAACAATATCCGCTTTGAAAGCGACGTCAAAAATAACGCCACCGGCGAAAAGGGTCATGTGGGCGGCTCCGCCAGCGACATGATCGTGGACGCCGTGGCCGACAAGCCCGTGGACGTGCACGCCGGCGACAACGGAGTGTCGTACGTCGGCAGTGACGGCCAGGCGCACGACTCCGCCGCCTGGGGCAGCGACGTCACCTTTAACGTGACCGTGACCTTCAAGGACGTGGCGGACGGCAGCGAAAAGCACTATGTCCTGATCGAGCATAAGCCCGGCATGACCGGCAACTACGATACGATAACCGGGCCCGACGGCAAGAGCTACTACATGGTGGACGTGAACGAGGGCATTGAGCACGCCATGGCCTCGGCCGGCGGCAGCTATCCTCACACTTACACGGAAAACGGCGTCAGCTATACCGTGACGCTGGGTGCCGACGGCCAGCCCCAGGTGACCGTCTCCATGGACGTGACCCTGACCCTGCCGGAAGACGGCAACCACAACTACATGAATCAGGATGGCTCCATCAGCCTGGGCGCCGGCGGCCTGGCCGTCGAGGGAGACCTGGTGGTGAAGGGTCCCTCGACCGGCAACGGCCATCACGACCACGGGATCAGCAAGGGCGGTTCGGATTCCGAACTGACCAAGGACAACAACACCTCCATGACCCTTGACGACGTTGAGATCAAGGTGAACGTGGTGACGTCCAAGCCCACGGTCTCCATTGAGAACAATCATATTTACGAGAACCTGACACCCGACGCGCACAAGGGCGACGACACCATGTCCGATGGCGCGACCATCAAGGTCGGCGGTCTGGCTGCGGGCGAAGTGGCGGACATCACCTTCTATTTCGACTTCGCCGGCCCTGATTCCGCCGGTTCCGGCGCCTTCTCTCCGGTTCCGGGTCATGAGGACGATGCGATGCGCCTTGAGGTCTACGGCCCCGACGGCGAACTGCTCGGCTCCTACGAGGTGACCTGGGACGCGGACAGCGGCCGCTGGAGTTGCACCGTCCCCGTCGACGCCGCCATGCAGGGCCCCGACGGCAACGTCACCATCGTCTTCAAGCCCGGGCACAACGATAATTCGGCCGACATCAAGATCGATTACGATATCAAGGTGACGGACCCGGCTTCCGGCGACGGCCATGAGTGGAATTCCGGCGACCCGAACCTTCCCTCGCTGGGAGTGGTGGTGGACGCCGTGGCCCAGCAGCCTGACGTGCAGGACGTCGATGCCAACTATCAGGGCACCGGCGGCACGGACGCCTTTGTCAGCGGCGGCAAGGTGGACATCGGGCTGAAGATAGAGTTTCACGACTTCACCGACGGGTCCGAACTGCACTTCGTGCTGGTGGAGGCCCAGGTGGGTTGGCAGCCCCCGTCAAGCACCCTGATCATCTACGACGCGAACGGCGTAGCGCACGAGGTGCCGGTCACCTGGAGCATGCAGATGATCGACGGCACGATGTACTACAAGGCCGAGATCGATAACGAGTACATCCAGCAGTGGGGGCAGGGTCAGAACGGCGGCGTGCTCGACGTGCACGTGGAGATGCAGTCCCCTGCGGGCGCGAACGGTCATATAAACATCAGCGCCGGCGGCGGTTCATGGGAGAACAAGGACGTTGTGGACGGAGAACTGCGCTGGGACAACAATACCGCCTTTGATTTCAAGGATGTGGACATGAACTTCAGCGCCGCGGGCGATTTCGGACTCAGGCCCGGCGGCCCGGTGTATGAAAACGACACGCCCGACGCCAATGTGGGCGACGACGCCCATGCCGGCGGCACCACCCTCACTGTGGTGACCAGCCACGGCGACGACGTGGTAACCGACTTCAAATTCGACAACTACGACCCCTCCAAGGGCAAGATCTACTACAAGGATCCCAACACCGGCAACCTTGTGGAAATCAACCCCGACGGCACCATTCCGGGCAACCCGCCGCTGCACGGCGGCGACCAGTTCGTCTTTGTTCCTGGCGAGAATTACAGTGACAAGGATGTGAACCTCAGCTACACGGGCACGATTACCGACCCGCACAGCGGCGATTCCAAGACTCCCTCGCACGATTCCACCATCGCGGTGGACGCCGTGGCCCAACTTCCGGGCGACATATCGTCCGCGGGCGGGGACATCGTCTGGCCGTCCGGCACCAGCGAAAAGCCCTCCTTTACCGTCAAGGTCACCGCGACCTTCCAGGATTACGAGGACGGCAGCGAGCAGCATTACGTGCTGGTGGAAGCCCTGCCCAACATGAGCGTGCCCGATGCCGTCGGCACCTTTACCGTGCGCAATCCGGACGGCACCTACACCACCTATTACAAGGTGCCGGTGAGCAACGACGATATCAGGAGCGGCAACGGCACGGTGGAAGTGGAGGTGAAGATCGTGGTCGAAGGGCAACTGTCCAGCGGCAATCCGGACAGCATGAAGGTGGGCGCTCTGGCGGAAGAGCCGGTTTCGAACATCACGGACGGCGAGATCCGTTACGATAACAATTATGCCTTTGCGGAAAGCGATCCTGTGAGTGTGGGGCCCTGGCCCGGCGGCCCCGGCGACGGTCTGTGGGTTGACGTCGCCTATGAGAACGACCGCCCCAACTCCCATCTCGGCGACGAAACGCCCGCCGGCGGGGCGCTCATCCACTTCGGCGACGGCGCCGCTTCCGCCGACGTGATCTGGGACGGCTCGCGGGGCTACATCGTTGACGCCAACGGTAACGAATACAGGGGCGGCAACGCGCATTTGGAAGGCGCGGACGGTCCCTTCAAGTTCGTGTCCGAGGGGCACGGAGACGGCGACCTGAGTGTGGACTACACGACCTACGGTCCGGACGGGAGTTCGCTGAGCGGCGGCTCCGCGTTGATCGTGGTTGACGCGGTGGCCAACAAGCCCGGAGATCTGGACACTTCCGTGGATTACGGTCAGCGCTCCGACGGCTCAGACTACGGGGCCATGGGCAAGCACGACGGCCACGGCAACGACGGCAGCGTCATCGTTCACGTGACCGGCAGCTTCGCCGACAGCGACGGCTCCGAAACGCACTACGCCCTGGTGGAGGCCCAGCCCGGCTGGGCGGTGCCGGGCGCGGAGATGGTCTATCTTGAAGGCAAGGCCTACTGGCGAGTGGAAATGGCCAAAGGGTCGGACGGCAAGTACCTGACCGACGCCAACGGCAAAGAATACGCGGATGTGAAGGTCGAGGTGTCGAATCCCGGACTCGTGGGCTCCGGCGGGCATAATCTGGGTACCGGCATTATGGCGGAGGAGAAGGAAAGCGGCCACGCCGGCAACCTTGAGGGCACTTTGGACAACAACGTCTCCTGGACCCTTGACGGCAACGCCCATATCGAGACCTCCTTTGTGGACAGTTCCGTGTCCGTGAGCGTGCCCGGCGGCTTCTATGAAAGAGGGGAGGACCAGCCCGGCTTTGAGGTGAAGATAAGTGGAACCCTGGGAGAGAACGACGTTTTCAATGGTATGACCATCAAGGGCAGCGGCGGCGTCTTCAGCGTGGACGATCCGGATGGGGTGGGCGGCTGGCATATAGACGGCAACGGCAATCTGGTCATTGACGACTGGAACGCCATCGGCAAGATTACGGTGACCTTTACGCCCGGCGCTCACAGCGATCAGGACGTTCACTTCGAATGGAACGCGAACTTCACCGATTCCAAGTCCGGCGATTCGCAGGGCTACGGCGGCGCGCCGACCACCGTGGTGGACGCCGTGGCCAACGCCCCGGACATCAAGGATCAGAACTTCACTTCGGACAGCGGGCATGAAGCGGCCCTCGCCACGGAAGGCGGCAACGTCAACATCACGCTCCACTTCGACGACCTTGACAGCAGCGAAATTCATTACGCCGTGCTGGAGCAGGGCGGCGTATGGATGTGCGACAAGGTGACCATCAACGGCGTCGAGTATCCGGTCATCACCATCTTCGACAACAACGGCAATCCTTACTATGCGGTGCAGATTCCGGACAGCGTGTTGCGCGACGGCAACGGCGATGTGAACATCTCCTGGCATGTGACCGCACCGGACGCCGCCTCCGACGTGGACGACTCCGTCAAGACCGGCGGCATCTCCGTGGAGACCAGCACGGGTGCGGACGGAGACAGGGAGCTGAGCCTGGGCAACAACTGGGCTGAAAACGTCCAGGACGTGCCCGTGCATCTCGGCGTCTTCGAAACCGACAGCGTGGGGCTCGGCTCTCACGGCAAACCTACGGAGACCGGCGAGGGCGGCGCCAGGCTGGCGCTTCAGGCCCCGGCCGACGGTACGCACGAAATCATCACCGAGACGGACCTCGTCTTCACCCAGGCCGGCGCCAAGTCGGGCGATGTGATAGGCACCGTCTGGTATAACGGGCAGGCCTACCCGGTCGTAATCGGGCAGGACGGCAAGGCCCACGTGACCATTGACTTCCGCCCGAACGGCTACGATTCGAATGCGGAGTTCCGCTTCGTGACTACGGACGAGAACGGCGTTCCGCTCAACAATCATAACAGCAGTTCCGTCCATGTGGTGTCGGACAGCACGGTACAGGACGTGCGCACGGGCGAGGAGCATGACTTCAGGGGTTCGACGACCATCAACGTGCAGGGTGTGGCCGACGCGCCCACGGATGTTGAGGCGAAAGGTCCGTCGGATGCCGTGGGCAGCGGCCATGGGGTTACCGTGACCGTAAGCGCGCACTTCGACGACGTGGACGGCTCCGAAAGGCACTACGTGCTGGTGGAAGCCAAGCCCGGCTGGACCTGCAACGATCCCCACAGCGTGTGGACTGATCCTGATACCGGGACGCGTTACTTCCGGGTGGAAGTGGACGGCAGGGCAGGAGACGTGAATAAGGACGTTTCGCTGACCGCGCCCAAGGACTATGTGCTGGGTGACCGTACGGAAAGCCTCGGTACGGGGGCCCTTGCGGAAGAAAAGGCTGCGGGCAGCGACAATGCCCACGGATTCACTCCGGGCGGCGACGTGACCGTCGATATCAGCAACGGGGCAACGCTCTTCCTGGCCAACAGCAATCCTGCGGAAGGCGTTGTCGAGGGCGGCGACATGGTCTTTACGCTGACCTTGGCCAATGCCTCCGGACAGTTCTTCAGCGCCGACGTGGATATGACAGTGACCCTGCGCCTCAGTTGGAACGGAGCCTCGGCCGAGGATTTGAACCTTGCCGGTTGGAGGGGGCCGCTGCCGCCCGACGACGCGTATGAGTATGATCTCACTCTGCCCAAGGGTTCAAGCGAGGTGGATATTCATGTTCCCGTCGCGAACGACGGCCTTATCGAGGGTTCGGAAGGCGTGCATATCGAGATTGTCGGCAGCGACGTGCCGGCCGCCATCAGCGGTAACGTCGTGGTTGACGATTCTCCCCATGACGTGACCATCATTGACGCGGATTACGCGGCGGCCGCCGGACACGGCATCGGCAACGAAGCCATAGGCATGGAATTGCACCACGTCGGCGCCGGCCATGACTATGACGGTTCCGGAGACAGCCGGGGCAGCGTCGTTCTGGGAACGGACGGCGATGATATCATCCGGGGCAGCGATCACGGAGATATCCTCCACGGCGGCGGCGGCAATGACATCTTCTACGGAGGCGCCGGCAACGACACCATCTATGCCGGCACCGGCGACAACGTCATTCGGGGCGGCGGAGGCGACGACGTGTTGCACAGCGGCCCCGGCAGAGATACCTTCCTCTGGTTGGCCGACGACTTCGGCAACGCCGGAGCGCCCGCCCAGGACATCATCCATGACTTCAAGCTTAACCATGACGTCATTTGCTTCAAGGACGTGTTCGGCGCGGAGGGTTCCCTTGACGGGCTTCTGGGAAGCGCCGGCTTTGATTCCAACAGTAGGACGGTAAGCCTCGCGGCCGAGAACGGCAGTTCCCTGCAGGCGGAGTTCCTGAACGAGTCTCAGCTTATGCTGACGCTCAAGGACGACGGCGGGAATACCGTTCAGACCATTACCGTAAACGCCGCCGACGGCACGACCTTTTTGGACGATAGCGGCGGCATGAATGACGAGGGTGCCCGGGAACTGCTGAAGCAGATGATCAAGGATGGCCTGTCCTGATGAGCCTTTTGCGGCGGCGCGGGGGTGCCCCTCGCCGCCCGTCCGGAATCCTGCCCCTGTAACACACGCGCCGTCCCTGATTCGACACAGAACCGGGGGCGGCGCCCGGTTTTTTTCCAGACAAACGGTTGTGCTGTTTTGTTGTATGCTTCCTGGAAGGCCTTTATCTGTGCGCTAAGTGCTTGCGTGCTTGAAAAGCTTGTGCCACGCAAGGACTTGAGAGTCAGGATGCCAAACCATATTTCCACCATATGCAGCCAGCTTGCACTTGTTGGCGTGTAGTGGAAAAATACATTTGGGTGCTTATCAAGCCACAGACCGTGCCGCTTGTGGATACTATGGTTACCCTTGCGGGTTGTCAGGACGTCGCGTATTGATTGGCGAAGGTGATCAATGCCCGCCATAGTGTGACCTGTGGTGGATGTGCCGCGTATGAGTCTGCCCAATGTGACAGGAGATATATTGTGAGTACAGGTATCAAGCAATTGCCGTTTTACTCATTGAATGAAAAAAACAATTTTTCGATTTCAAGTACACATTTTAAGTGGAGTGATGACTGAAATATTCTTGAAACAACACAAAAAAATGCCTATGCGCACTATCGATATATGCGGTTCTCAGACTCTTGAAGATTTACACAATGCTATATTCAAGGCATTTGATCGTTTTGATCAGCATTTGTTTGAATTTCAGATTGGCGGCATGAAGCCAATGGATAAAAAATCCATTCGTTACGGAATACTTGGCTTTGATGATGATATGGAAGAAAATATTAAAGATGCGACAACTGCCACAATAGCTTCTTTGATTTTAATGCCTGGCGATTTCTTTTTTTATTGGTTCGATAATTTGCTCGTCGGCGAGTCCACCAGCAGCTTCGGCGTGGTCAATGTCGCTCCGTCATCCCGCAGCACAAGAGCAGTCTGGCCGATGCGCAGGGTGACGGCGCCGCCGGCGGGCGCATCCAGCAGATATTCGTGCCGTTGCCGGTCATACTCCAAAACCGCGCCGTCCTTGAAGAGCGTGCGGGAAATGTCCTCGGAGTCTCAAGGAGCGGGATGAGGGTCGCGGTACACGCTGCCCACCACCACGCCCTGCTTGGTGTCACCGCAGGGACAGACAACCACCACATGTTCACCGGGTTCCGGGGTATGCCACGTCCTGTCTTGCCCGGCGCGTAGCGCGGCGAAAGGCAGCCAGCCGGTGGTGACATCGCCTATGATTGAAGACAAGCGCACTATGCCACAAAGTCAAAGCTTAGGCAATTTCGTGACTACACTATCTACTAAAAACCGGCAGAATATCAAACATACGGCGTTGACGCGGCCTATAGTTGCATATACACTTATATCGTCAAGTATACCCGACTTGAGCGCGCCGTCACAATAAGGGAACACGCCATGAGTGAACGACAGGGGCACACGCCTCCACACGATTCGCAGACGCAACGAGAATCCCTCCCTTCGCCGCCGTCTTCCTCTTCTTCCTCCACTGAAGTCTTCCATGCCGAGGCTTTCGCGCGCCGGCGGCGTTTCCGCCTGATCGGCGGCCTGTGTCTGTGCTTTTTTGTTATCGGTCTCCTTTGGCTTGGCTATTGGTTCTTTTTTCTACGTTTTGAAGAATCCACGGATGACGCGTATGTAGCCGGTAACCTTGTGCGGGTATCTCCTCTGGTTAATGGAAGCGTACGCGAGATTCTGGCGGACAATACGCAGGCCGTCACAGCGGGGCAGGTGCTGGTGCGCCTTGACAGTACTGACGCCGCGCTAGCGCTTGAGCGCGCTCGTTCTTCCCTGGCCGATACGGTACGCCAGATCCGAAGCCTTATGGCTGAATCAGAGCGTTTGGCAGCGGTTGTCCTATTGCGGCAAAAGGAATTGGATAAAGCCCGGGGAAATCTGGGCAGACGCATCAAAAGCAAAACCAGCTTAGCCGTCAGCGAAGAAGAGCTGAGTCATGCCCATGATAATGTAAGCATGGCTGAAACGGCCCTCACGGTCGCCCGTCTGCAACTGCAGGTTAATCGTATGTTACTGCAGGACAAAGCTTTGCGGGAACAACCGCAGGTATTGTTGCGCGTCCAGATGCTGCGTGAAGCGTGGCTTGCTTTCAAGCGTTGCGACATCCAAAGCCCGGTGGACGGCTACGTGGCCAAACGCAGTGTGCAGGTCGGCGCGTACGTGACCCCGGGAATGGCCCTTATGGCTGTGATCCCTCTTAATGAGATTTGGGTGGACGCCAATTTCAAGGAAGTGCAGATCGCCCGGATGCGTATCGGTCAGAAGGCTGTCATAGAGGCGGATGTATATGGCCGTTCCATTGCCTACAGAGGAGAAGTTTTCGGCTTTGCTGCCGGAACCGGCAGCGCTTTTTCCCTTCTGCCGCCGGAAAACGCCACAGGAAACTGGATCAAGGTGGTGCAGCGGGTACCTGTCAAGATATGTCTCTCTACAGAACAATTAGCCGCGGCTCCGCTTTTGATAGGACTTTCTTGCAAAGTTGTCGTCGATGTCAGTGACGACAGGGGCAGCATGTTGGCCCCCTTGCCTGCACAGAATGCCGAGGCGGAACAAAAGCCTCTCTATAAAACCCTGGCTCTGGAGTACGATTTGAGCGAAGTTAACGAGGAAATAGAGAGGATTATCCTGAGTAATGCCGCGGGAAGCTAGTGTTTAGTTGCAGAAATTTATATAAAAATGATAATTTTAACAAAAGAATGATTTAATGTCTTCTCTTTCCATTGACGTGGAACCGCGCAAAAAGTTTGGCGGCAAGGATTTTTCAGGGAATCCCCGCAATTTCACGTGTGCGATGCCCTCATGTGTGGAGACGGCGCCACCGCCAGGGAGGAACAGGCTTCTTATCCCGCCAGAGCCCTATTTTTTTGTTTCTGGCGGCGTTTTCCAGCGATTGCCAATAGCGGCAGCGCGCTGCCTTGCAATATCCCGAATACACCCAGGCATACCCCTGTTGCAGCAACTCCTCGTTCAATACGCGTCCATCGGCCAAAGTGACGATCGCCACCGAGCGGCCGTACTGATCCGTATCCATTTCTTCCAGCGAGACTTCGGCAAAAAGTACCAGAGAACGGGAGAAAACGGCCGCCTCCTTGCCCCATGCCTGAAGGGATTCCGGGCAATCAATGCCGTAAAGGCGGATTTTCCGCACCTCTCCTCCGGTGGTCACAACGATCAGGGTATCTCCGTCAGCGACGGAAACAACTCTGCCCGGCAAGGAAAAACCGCCGAACAAGCTGGCCAGCACAAGAACAAGCCATACGAACAATTTGTGCCGCCCGCGTGGGAGGAACGCCCGCCGCCGCCTACGCATCATCATTATCCGCCAAGGCCATTTTCTGCGCCTCATAAGGAATCAACGCCGCTTCAGCCTCGGTAAGCCGTTCGATCAAAAAATCGCCTTCCTTTTGCAGTGAAGAGAATTTTTTGAGTAATGCCGCAGATCTGCTTGAATCCGCGTACACTTGAGGATCCGCCAGCAAGGATTCAACAGCACTCTGTTCTTCAAGCACAGCACTGAGTTCGGCCTCAAGGCCGGCGTATGCATCCTGCAGCGGCTTCATTTGCCGATAGAGCGCGTTGCGGGTTTCGGCCCGCTTGCGTTTCAGCCGTTTGAGTTCTTCTCGCGACAAAGCCGCAACGCGGTCGTTTTCACCGTATTCCCGCGCTAGAGCCGGAGAATCTTCCCGCAGGCGCGTTTTTTTACGGCTTTCCGTATATGCCTCAAATCCTCTTTCATAGACGGCAAGCCCCTCGGGAGAAAGCGCCCAGACTTGATCCGCGGCTTCGTTGATCAGGCGACGGTCGTGAGCTACCATAAGCAGTGTCCCCTGATAGGAGGCAAGGGCTTCCACAAGGGCTTCGCGACTTTCCAAATCCAAATGATTGGTGGGTTCGTCCAGAATCAGAAAATTACAGCGCGCCAGAAACAGCACGGACAGAAGCAGGCGGCTCTTTTCCCCGCCTGACAGACTGCCCGCCGCACGGTCAAAATACTCCTGACCCAAGAGAAAAAGCCCGAGTACCGTCATGAGTTCCTCTTCCGTGACGCGAGGATCGGAAAGACGGCGGATTTCGCCGAGAACGCTACCGGAGGGGTTGAGCGTTTCAAGCTGATGCTGGCTGAAGTATCCCAAACGCACGCGCTGCCCCATGAATACTTGGCCGCTTTCCCGTTCGCTTCTGCCCGTGAGGAGCTTGAGCAGCGTCGATTTGCCGCAGCCGTTGGGCCCGACTAAAGCGATTTTTTGCCCCCGATACACGGTAAAGGAAAGCGCGTCCCACATACGTCGACCATCGGGAAAAACAAAACGGAGATCAACTGCGGCAAGTACCGTACGATCCGATTGAGGGGGAACCGGCCAACTGAAATCCAATTCCTTGCGCTTAGGCCCGGCTTGCAAATTTTCCAGCTCTTTTTCCAATTTTTTCGCCATCTTCTGGCGGGAAGCCGCCTGTCGGGCTTTGGACGCCTTTGCTTTGAAGCGGCGGATAAAAACCATTTTCCTTTCTATTTCGTCCTGTACTCTGGCCGCTTCCCGGATGCGCTGCTCTTCCAGTTCCTCCTGCATGGAAACAAACATGCTGAACGATCCTTTGCGAAACAGGGGTTTGCCGTTACCGCTGAAGTAAAGGATATGACTTCCGACCTTATCCATAAACACCCGATCATGAACCACGAAAATCAGCACCCCCCGGTAATCAAGGAGAAAATCCTCAAGCCATTCGACGGCTTCCAGATCAAGATGATTGGTGGGCTCGTCAAGCAGGAGCACATCGGCACCGGCGGTAAGCACGCGGGCGAGTTTAGCCCGTTCTCGCCAGCCGCCGGAAAGTTCGCGCAGGGGCATATGCCATCTGTGCTCGGCAAAACCAAGGCCGGACAGCACTCCCTTAGCCCGGTGCTCCGGGTTGTAGCCGTATTTTTGCTCAAGGGCCGTCTGTCTGGCGGAAAGCGCTGCAATGGCCGCCTGATTTCTTGTGACGGCGGCCGCCTCCCATTCATTCCAAAAAGCATTCCAATCCGGCAATACATCAAGAACAAAGTGCAGCAGATGCTCGTTCAATTGCCCGTCGTCGAGTTCCTGTTCCACGTAACCCAGGCGGCTTTCGCGCGGCAGCAGTATTTTTCCCGCGTCGGGAGATTCTTTTCCCGCCAGGATTCTAAGAAAAGTGGATTTACCGCTGCCGTTGGGACCGCAGACGCAAAGGCGTACGCCGGATTGTACCTCAAGGGAAAAATCCGAAACAATATTTCGATCGCCAAAGGATTTTGAAAGATTTTGCAGGGTAACGTTCATGGAAATGCCTGGGGGGGTCACGTCCGGACGCCCGGCCGTCTCCATGGTCTGATCCGCGTGTCGCCCGATGAATCGCGCGGAAATGCGAAGGAGCAAGGATAGAAAGAACGCTTCCCCGGTTACGCGCCGAAAGAGTCTATCACAGCGCAGATTTCCGCTGGATGCAGCGGATCGTCATTCTTTTTGAGCTGAAGGACCTCGGCCATGGTGCCACCTTTCGGCGAGGGCATCTCCATAAGCAACAAATGATAGGCGAGTTGGCCGGTATGTTGCTCAAGATGGAACCACCATCCCTGACCGTGGCGCTCCCAACGTAAGGTGAAATGATTGGGGGGGGTATAGCCGTAAATGAGCATTGCCTTAAGATCGTTAATGGAAAAACGTCCGCGTCCGCGTCCGCCGGCACTGACATAGTGCCCTTGCCCGGTGCGCACCACCAGGGGAAGGCTAAAGAAGTGACGGGGAGGCTCCGACTGGAGAGCATCGGCAAAACCGGAAACCGAATCTGCCCCCCGGCCGTTCAAGAAGTCCGAAGCATTGCTCTGCTTGCCGGCATGCGTTGCGCCGTGAAGAGAAATGACCTTAGGAGCAGGGGGGGGAGGCATCTCGAGCGCGAACGGGGCGCGGGACAAATTTTCCTGGCCGTCTTTTCGCACGGCGGAAGGCGCCGCGCCCGCAGTTTTTTCCACAAGCTGCGCGGCGGTGGCGAGAGCGTCGGCAGCGTCCTCTTTTGTCCAAGATTCCGCAGCACTGTCCCGCTGCCCCAAAAAACGGCCAAGCCTGTCAGCCAGAGAAGAAAGATTGTCGGCCAGATCCCTGGTAGTCGCGTCAAGGCGATCCAGGCGTTCTTCCAGGATCATCTCCCGTTCACTGACGGCAGCAAGCTTCCTGCGACGCAGTTCCTCCGGATCGCGGCCGTTTGTGAAACCCAGTTCCTCAAGCAAGGATTCTATTCCCTGCATACGCGACAGCAAGGCTTTTTGCTGCTGCGTCATGGCCACCATGCTTTTGGCCATATTACTGACGCCGGTGCTGATCTCCGGCGAGATTTCCAGGCTGTTTTTCCCCGAAATTTTGGGCTGCTCAGGGGATATCCAGGCAAATTCCTGAGCGAGCCGAGCGCGAACTTCTTTGACACTCATGCCGATCTCAAAAAAATCCCGAATGCGTGTACCCACAGCGGCGGCATCAGCAGTAAAGCGTATGGGTTTACCCTGAGTGAATACGGGGATGCATCCGGGGAATTTACGACGGTAGCTTTTCACCGTGGTTTCCGAGACGCCGAGCAGATCAGCCAGGGCTTTGTGAGTGAAGGTTTTCTCGCTCATGGACATCCTTACTCAAGAGTATAGTCGGTCAGGGCTTTTTTTCCTTCCAGGTACAGGCGGCAAATATCCCGCGCCGCCGTGTATGCCTTCAGCATTTTGGCGGGTACGGATTCATCGCGCGGCGAAAGAACTTTTTCCGGATTAATAAACTGCCCGTTTTTTTTCATGCGAAAGTCAAGATGCGGTCCGGTGGCATAGCCGGTGCTACCCACATAGCCGATGACCTCGCCCTGCTTGACCCCGCTGCCTTTTTGCAATTTTTTGGCGAATCCCGAAAGATGCAAATACATGGATTCGTAACCGTTGGCATGTTTTAAGGCAACATAATTACCCGCGCCGTTTCCCCAGCCGCGAAACGTCACGACGCCGCTGCCGATGGCCTTGACCGGCGTGCCGGTAGGCGCAGCGTAATCGACAGCGGGATGTGCTCTGATATCATGGAAAACCGGATGTTTGCGATGCATGCTAAAGCGGGAACTGATACGGGTAAACGCCAGAGGAGCCTTGAGAAAGGCTCGCTTGAGGCTGTCGCCCGCGGCATTGAAGTAGGCGGCGTTGCCGAAGCTGTCTTTGTGGAGAAATGCCTCGAATATATTGCCTTTATTGATGAATTCCGCAGCAAGCAGCTTGCCGTAGCCTTTAGGTTCACCGTCGCGATAGCGCTTTTCCAGCAGTATCCGAAAACTGTCACCTGACTGTACGTCACGTATAAAGTTTATCTCCCATGCGAAAATATCCGCCAGACGCACCGCCAGAGCAGGGCTTTCCCCTATATCGGACATAGTTTCAAACAGACTGGAGACAATGCGTCCTTCCACTTTTGCAAGAAGAACCTCATAGGGTATGTTTTCCACTGTCGCTATCCAGCGAGAGTTTTCACGGCGCGCAATCAGTTGTTGATCCCTGTCTATCTCATATTCAAAACGGGAAAGAGTCTCTCCTTCCTGATACACGGCATAAGGTTGTCCGGCCCGGATCCGAGCCAAGGGGTAGACGTTTTTACATGCCTCGATCAGCGCCTGAATATCTTCTGCGGACAACCATTCCTGCAGCAATGCCCCGGCGGTATCGCCAAAGGAGATAACGCCCCGGAGGACTTCCGGCGCTTCCACTGTTGCCGTTTTGTCCGTTTCGTCCTTTTTATCCGGTTCCGCCGTGCTGTCAGCCGTTTCCGGCGCAAGGGGCAAAAAATGCGTCTCCGAGACGGAAAATTCATAATAACATACTATGACAATGATAAAAACACCAATGATCACAGCGAAATAGCTTGCTATCTCTAACCAACGGGCAATAGTTCCCGGCTGCCGGGAGCGTGCTGTCTCTTTGATCATAGGCTACGTAAAAAGTGCATGTTCATGGCAGGTTGCTTAAAACAGGCATGAAAGATTCAGAAGGTGTTTCATACATCGCCGCTTTGGCTACTCACGAGGGTTCCCACACTCAAAACGTGACTTTCGACCAACTACAAGTGATTTCACAAATAGGCCAATGGCCTATGTATGAGGATCGCTTCGCCGAAAAACGCGGTTTTCGGCTTGCTCACGCCGCTTGTGGCGGCGCGTCGGACTTTCGTCCGGCGTTAGAAGCCATTCCATAGTGAATTATAAAATGACTTCTAAAGAAAATACTTTGTCAACCGGCAGCGTAAGCGTCGGTTGCGCGCACGAGGAGTGGACGAAAATTGTTTCCGCCGTCAACGACGAGAGCGTCGTCTCAAAAGCAACGTACTAAAGTATACTGAAAAACCGCCTATTATCAAAGCGGAATATTCGGGAATATTTCGAGGCACCGACCAAGCGGCACATTTTGCGCCGTAGCAATCAACGCTTTCAATAGTCGTTGCACAGCAAAAAAATGTCCGAAATCCTCAATCATATGTATAGGAACGTTCCATCAGACCGTATTGTTTTTGATCAAGGATAGTTTCCTGCGCGCCTTCTCCGGATCAAGACCAAGGGATCGGGCGATGCTTTCCAGGTTGTCTTCGGCATCGGCAGGACGGACGTAAAGAGGATCGATGTCCCGGGAAGAATATCCGCGAGTCGCGGCGATATCCAGCAATGCTTCGGGCAGAGGATGATCGCAGTCCCGGGACAAGAGCGCCAGCCGCCGGACGGCATGTCCTTTCGCGCCGTGAGATGCCTTTGTTTTCTCTTCGCTACCGGCGACGGCGGCGGCAAAAACGGTATAATTCCGAGTGAGCCCGCTGCCCAATACCAAAGGAGGTCTTTCGACGCAGCCGCTTGTCGCACGCGCCTCCCCATGTGCCTGGACGATAAAAGCGGCTTCCTCCGGCGTACAGACGTGGATCCCGGTAAGGGGAAGCAGCGCGGCAAAAGCCGCAATCCTTCCATTTCCCTCGGAGACAGGGATGGAAAAGCCCTGCATGTGCACAAAATCTTTGCGGGCATGGGTAAGCACCCACAGGGACTGCTCCTTCCCCTGCCGCGCCGGCTTCCCGCGCCGGGAGCGCCCCTCCGGTGGGGACGACGGATATTCAAATGCGCCCGGCATCCCTTGCAGACGGTGCCAGGCGCTGTAAGCCAACAGCGGCAGATATTCAATACCTGCCTGCAGCGCTCCGGTCGCTCTGGCTAAACCGGCGGCTGTGGCCAGAACAAGGCGCAGGCCGGTAAAACTGCCTGGACCGCGCACGCAGGCGATACGGCCGATATCTCCGACGACAAGGCGAAGTCTCCCCAGAGCGTCGGCCAGAGCGGGAATCAGCAGTTCCACTCCTTGCGAGGGGGCGTGCCATGCCTCAACGCACAGCAGACGCAATACCTCCGGGTCTTCTGTCTCCTGCCGGGCTATGAGCAATTGCAGCAGACCTTCGGCAGCGTTCAGGCAGAGACAATATTCGCTTTTTTCCACACTGGGCGGCCTTTTTGAAGACTGCGCGCGCGTCGGCTTCAGTATAGACGAATCAAACGGATTAACTGAAGAAGCGCATGACATCGTTAAATGTAGCGGCAAGCATAAGGCATATTAAAAGCGCAAGTCCGATAATGGTGGCTTTTTCCTGTATGATCGCAGGCACCGGACGCCGGAAAATCATTTCCGCTAGTAAAAAAAGCAGATGGCCGCCGTCAAGTACGGGAACGGGCAGCAGGTTGAGCAGAGCCAGGTTGACGCTGATCAAGGCTGTGAGCTTCATCAGGCTGATCAGACCATAATATGCCTGATTATAAATGGTTTGCGCAATGAGGATGGGGCCGCCTACATTGTCAAAGGCGACCTCGCGCGTCACAAGCTCTCCCAGGGCGTTCCAAATGAAGGACGCCATATTGACGGCGTCTGCCAGCCCTTCTTGAGCCGATTGAAAGAAGGAGTACTCCCGGTGCGCGGGCCGTATGCCCATTCCCCATTTCCGGAATTCCTGTCCGTTGGGGAGCGTTTCCTTGAGAAGCGTGGGGACGAGACTGAAACTCTGCATGCTCCCGTCGGCCC
Organism: Desulfovibrio sp.; assembly: GCA_031279825.1. GTDB lineage: Bacteria > Desulfobacterota > Desulfovibrionia > Desulfovibrionales > Desulfovibrionaceae > Frigididesulfovibrio. The sequence continues at coordinate 26,010 of JAITHT010000024.1, forward strand.
GACGGACAACGACGGAGAGCGCGTTGCCCCGACTCTCCTGCACAATGGGCGATATCTCGCTCCATATCGCAACGGGCCGGTCGTTGAGGCTCACGATACGGTCACCGACCTGCATGGGTGAAGCGGCGGCGGCACTGTCTTCCATAATTGCCCCCACCACCGACGACGTATCTACATGGCCGTTCGCCCACACCAAACCCCAGCAGATAATCCAGGCCAGCAAAAAATTAGCTACCGAGCCGGCCGCGCAGACGCAAAAACGTTGCCAGGCAGGCCGTAGATGGAACATCTCCTCTGGCGCAAAATCCTCGGGAACCTCCGCGCCGGCGTGTTCGCCCACTAAGGAGACAAAGCCTCCCAGCGGCATAGCGGCTATCTGGTAAACGGTCTTTTGCCGTTTGAAGGAAACAAGGGCCGGCCCGAAGCCGAGGGAAAAGGTCTTCACCCCCATGCCGAAACAGCGGGCTGCAAGAAAGTGCCCCAATTCGTGAAAAAAAATAAGTCCGCCAAAAACAAAAACAACAGCCAGAGTTCCGATCATGGCAAGCGCCTTTTTAAGAATGCTTGATAGTGATATGATATCATGTCCCGCGAATCACTTCCTTCATCCTGATGCGGGCTTCAGCGTCAAGGGAAAGAATTTCCTCCACGCTTTCAGGTTCGCGCGAAGAATCGTAGTCAGAGTATATTCCGGAGGCATAATCGGCAAGAGCCCTGCCCACAAGCTCGGCTATGGCCGGAAAGCCGATACGTTTGTCCAAAAAGGCGACGACGGCCTCCTCGTTAGCCGCGTTCAGCACCACCGGACTGCCGGAGCCCCGTTCCTGAGCTTGACGGGCCAAAGCGAGGCAGGGAAAGCTTGCTTCATCCGGACAGGTAAAACTTAAGGAAGACAAGGCCGCCAGATCCAGCGTGGACGCGCCGGAATTGATGCGTTCCGGCCAACCCAGGCAATAGGCGATGGGAATTCTCATATCCGGCAAGGAAAGCTGCGCCAAATACGAACCATCGGTAAAGGCCACCAAGGAATGGATAATGGACTCCCGGTGTACAACCACATCCAGGCAGGCCATAGGCAAGCCGTAAAAATGGTGCGCCTCTATAAGTTCCAGCCCCTTGTTCATGAGCGTGGCGGAATCAATGCTGATTTTGGCGCCCATGCTCCAGTTGGGATGCCTCAGCGCCTGGGAAGCGGTGACCTTCGCCAGTTCCGCTCGGCTCCATCCGTAAAATGGGCCTCCCGATGCCGTCAGGATCAAGCGGGATATTCCGGCATCCGGAGGCAGACAAAAGCCCGTACCCTGCGTTCCCTCTGCGGCGTTCTCCTGTCGACGCGATTGCGTTGGAGCATTTTTAATCATACCTGGGGCAAGACATTGGAAGATAGCGTTATGCTCGGAGTCCACCGGCAAAATGCTGGCCCCGCTTGCAGCGCAGCATGCGCGGATCAACCCGCCCGCAAGTACCAAAGATTCTTTGTTGGCCAGAGCTATAACCTTGCCTGCCATGGCCGCCGCGACAGTCGCCCGCAACCCCGCTGCCCCGACCTGCGCTGAAAGCACCGTGGAGATACCGGCAAGGGAAGCTATAGCCTCGTAGCCCTGCTGCCCTGCCATAATATCCGGGGAATATCCCGACGGCAAGAGTTTCCGTAATTGCGGCGCTTGGGATGCATCAAGCAGGCCAATAGCGTCCGGCCTGAATTCAGCGGCCTGCTGCGCCAATAAAGGGATATTTCGTGCCCCGGCCAGGGCTGCCACCCTAAAACGCTCGCCCTGCCTGCGGATTACATCCAAGGCGTAACGGCCGATGGAACCGGTACTGCCCAAAATGGCGAGGCTGCGTGGACAGGCGCTTTGCCAACCTTCGTCCGGGAGGCAGGAAATATAGCGCATCAGCCTGATCCCGCTGTCAGCCGCACAAAAAAATATGCGGGGAGAACAAAAAGCAGGCTGTCAATACGGTCAAGCATGCCTCCATGCCCAGGAAGCACGATTCCGGAATCTTTCACATTCAGGCTGCGCTTCAGAGCGGATTCAAAAAAATCCCCGAACTGGGCTGTCATACCGAGCAACAGCCCCAAACAGCCCCAGGCCCAAAGAGGCAAGTCAGGCACGGACCATACAAAAAGCCCGCCCAGCATCCCATACGCCACGCATACCGACACACACAGACCAATACCTCCCGCAAATCCGGCCCATGTTTTTTTGGGGCTGACTACGGGCCATATCTTGCGTTTGCCCAGATGCGTTCCCGCATAATAGGCGCCCGCGTCAGTCGCGACAGTTGCCGACATAACCAGACACTGCTCGGATTGGCTGAGGGATAAGGCCAATTGCAGGACAAGAGGAATATAGACAAGTCCCTGGAGCAGAGGCGCATGGTGCTCAATACGGGCATGGGAATTGCCTCCGCCGAAATCGACCAAAAAACCCAGAGACAGGAGGGAAACGATCATTGCCATGATCAAAAGGGTCCATTGCGAGCCAAAAGTTTGGGAGACAACAAGCGCACCCCCCATCGCCAGCCCAACAATCTTCCGGCCGAGATGCTGCGTACCCGGCCAGTACATGGAGAAAAACTCCCAGAGGGCAAAACTTGAAGCGACCAACACCAGCATAAGTACGAGATTGCCCCCGGCAGCAATGGATACAAGCAGGCAGACAGCCAAGAGCAGGCCTGTTATCGCCCTTTTTCGGTGATTCGAGGAGGTCATGCAGTTGTCCTTCCGTGGACATGTTCATATCTGGACAGGCAGACTCTTTTGCAGGCTTGCGGCTATGGCGTCGCGCTGTTTGTCCACTTCTTCGTCTCGCAGAGTTCTTTCGGCATGGCGGAAAATGAGGCGAAAGGTGAGATTGCGCTCTTCCCGCCCGTCAGGCTCAAAATAATCTATAAGATGGCTCGAGACCAGAAGGGGCGAACGCAGTTTGCGAATTTCTTCAACGATCATGCCGGCCGTAATTGTCGGTCCGGCAATACATGTCATATCCCGGCGCACCGGCGGGAAGACGGGAAGCCGGACAAAACCGCCTGCGCCATCCCGGCGCAGGGAAAGGACGCGATCCAAATCAAGTTCAGCCATCCAGACGGCTTTTTTCGCATGGTAGGACTCTGCAGCAGTCGGTCTGACCCTGCCCGCCCAGCCGACGCAATCGCCGCGCACATCCACACGCACACAGGGAGAGAGCCAGGCGGGAAAACACTTTTTCACGCTTGGTCCAACATTGTCCGCCAGAATGAAGTCCGCTTCAGGCAAGGTAAATGAGGAGAACAGATGCTCAAGCAAGCCCTTGAGATCGAGATAATCCATATCTCCGGCGGACTGCGGCCATGCCTGCTCAAAACGCGCGCCATAGAGGAGAATACCCAGACGCGGCACCTCGCGGACGGTGGTTTCCGAAGCCAGCTCACTTGCGAACACGGTAGCCACCTCAAAAAGACCCACGGAATTCGCTCCCTGGGTAAGATTGTTGCTCAGGGAACGCAAGAGGCCGGGGGCAAGATCCGTCCGCAAGACGTTCATATCGTCGTTTAAGGGATTCATGATACTGATGCGTTCGTTCGTCCGTGCGCCGTCCTCTCCGGCCAGATGATCCAGTTCCCTGTGGCTGACGAAGCTGTAGTTAATCACCTCATGCAGGCCCGCGCCCTGAGCCCAGCGCTTAATCCGGCCAAGAAAAACATGCCGGGATTCCGGCTCTCCCACCCGTTCTAGGAGGCGGCTTACCTTGGGCAAAGAAGGCGGCACCCTATCTACGCCGTATAGGCGCGCCACTTCTTCAATCAAATCGGCTTCGCGGGTCAAATCACGACGATAGCCGGGAGGAACAACGTCCCATTCCTGGTCGCTACCCGTTTGCTCGGCGTCCGCCGGGAGAGCGACCTCCCTGACTTTGCAGTACAGACGGGAAAGAGTCTCCTCATAGAATCCTTTTTCCAGGGTAATACCGAGCAGGGATTCGGCGCGCCTGCGCCGCAAACGGACTGTAGGAGACGTCCAGGGGAGCGGCTCTACTTTGGGCAGACCGGTGCGCACATAGCCACCGGAAAATTCCGCCATCATGGCAGCGGCCCGCTCCAACGCATACCCCGCCCCGGTCTGATCCACGCCGCGTTCAAAACGATAGGCGGCCTCGCTGTGCAACGACAAGCGGCGAGCGGTCTTGCGAATGGCGAGAGGATTGAAAACGGCGCATTCCAGAAAAACGCGGCTGCTTTTTTCCGTAATTTCAGAATTAAGCCCGCCCATGACGCCGCCAAGACCAATGACCCGTTCGGCGTCGCGGATGGTTATATCCGAGGGCAGCAAAGCGCGTCTCTGCCCGTCCAGGGTGACGAGAGTCTCTCCCTGTTCCGCGCCGCGCACGATGATGCTCCCGCCGCGAACCTCGTCCAGATCAAAGGCATGCAAAGGCTGCCCCAATTCCATAAGGATGTAGTTAGTCACGTCAACCAGATTGGAAACGGCGCGCAAACCGACGGCGTTCAGGCGGTAGCGTAGTCTGGCGGGACTTTTGCGGGTACTCGCGCCTTCAATAATCCTGCCGTGATACAGGGAACACAGGTTGGGATCGGCTATTTCCAGGCGGATGTCTTTGGAACAATCCGGTCCGGACTCCACCATCCGCAACGCCGGCATTGTCAGAGGCAACCCGGTCATAGCGGCCACTTCTCGCGCCAAACCCAAGACGGACAGACAATCCCCCCGATTGGGAGTGACGGCAATGTCAAGCACCTCGTCGTCAAGAGCCAGCGCATCCGGCAAAGACGCCCCCACGGGCAAGGTCCCCTCAAGAAGCAAAATCCCGTCGTGCTCATCAGACAAACCCAGTTCATATTCGGAACAGAGCATGCCGTTTGAAGGCACCCCGCGCAGTTTGGCCTTTTTGACAATGCCCCCTGTGGGCAGGGCAACGCCCACTTTGACCACGGCCACTTTCTGGCCCGTACCTACATTAGGCGCACCGCAAACGATATCCAGCACATCGTCGCCCACATCGACTCGGCAGACAGACAGATTATCCGCCTCAGGATGACGAGCGCATTCAAGCACATGTCCTACGACGATGGGGCGAAGTCTTTCGTAGGGTCGGAAAAGCCCGTCCATTTCAAGGCCGATCATGGTCAGCGCCTGACCAAGTTCAGCAGCCGTGCCCTCATACGGAACAAACTCTCGAAGCCAGGAAAGACTGAGAAGCATAGGATACTCCGGAACAGGAAGGTACGAACGCTCAAAGGATATCGCCGGCGGAGAAGTCCTTGCCTCCGCGTTGCATCTCTATCTGCGCGTGATGCTTTTACGTGAATTGGCCTAGAAAACGGAGATCGTTTTCAAAAAACATGCGCAAATCGTCAATGCCGTACTTGAGCATGGCCACGCGCTCCACTCCCAAGCCGAAAGCAAAACCGGCGCATGCTTCATCATAGCCCACGGCTTTAAATACCGCCGGGTCCACCATACCGGAACCAAGAATTTCCAACCAGCCTGTCGTCTTGCAGACACGGCAGGGCTCACCTTTGGAACGGTACCCTTCACCGCCGCAGAGAATACAGGAAATATCCACTTCAATGCTCGGCTCGGTAAAAGGGAAAAAACTGGGCCGAAAACGCACATTAACGCTTTTGCCGAAAAGTTCGCGCAAAAACATGGTCAGGGTGCCGCGCAAGTGGGAAAGGGAAATACCTTGATCCACAAGCAAACCTTCGATTTGATGAAACATGGGGGTGTGGGTGAGATCCGAGTCGCGGCGATAGACTTTTCCCGGCGCGATGATCGCCAAGGGCGGTTTCTTGCGTTCAAGCATGGTCCGTACCTGCATAGGAGACGTATGGGTGCGCATGACAACGCCGTCCGATACATAAAGAGTGTCCTGCATGTCGCGGGCAGGATGATCTTTGGGCAGATTCAAGGCTTCGAAGTTATAAAAATCCGTCTCCACTTCCGGACCGGAAACCGTATCGAAACCAAGAGAGGTGAATACGCGGCAAATTTCATCCATGACGAGGGTAACGGGGTGCAAGCTTCCCTGCCGAGGGGAACGGCCGGGCAAGGTGGGATCAAAACGCGCGAATTCCGCCAGCTCGGATTCGGACAGAAAAAACTGCCTGCGCGCTTCCAACAGTTCGGCCAGGCGCTCTTTAACTGCATTGGCCGCCTTGCCGAACGCGGGGCGTTCTTCTGCGGGCAGTTCCGGCAAATGCCCCATCAGTTGAGCCAGGGCGCCTTTGCGCCCAAGGAAGGCGGTATACAAATCGTCCACTTGCGACAATGAAGACGCCTGCTCCAGGCCGCTTTGCAGCTCTGGTTCCAGGCGTTCCAATCCGGCGATAATCCCCATGACAATACTCCCGCATAGGAGAACAGACGGCGGACGAACCGTATCCCCGACGATCTTGGGTTTCTGCGCTTCTCAGCAACCATGACTGGAGCGGCGCAACAAACGCGCCATGAAGATACTCCTTTTCACGCCGATTTGCACAAAAGCGCAGAGAAAGCAAAAACCGGGAAGAGGGAATAAGGAAAATGTCCGGCAGTTCCCGGTTCCCTTTCCCTATTACCCCTGTTTACTCTTGGCAAGCTCGGCAAGCTTGGCGAAATCTTCCTTGGAACGCACGGCCAGATCGGCCAATACTTTGCGATCAAGGGAGACATCGGCCTTTTTCAGACCGTCCATGAAGCGGCTGTATGACAAACCGTATTCGCGAGCCGCGGCGTTGATGCGCAAAATCCAGAGCTTGCGGAATTCGCGCTTGCGGACCTTGCGATCACGGTAAGCATATACCAACGAACGTTCAACGGCTTCGCGCGCCGTGCGGTAGAGCTTACTACGGCCACCGCGAAAACCTTTGGCGAGTTCAAGGTATTTTTTGTGGCGCCTATGGGCCGCCATCCCTCTCTTTACACGCATGGATATCTCCTCCGCGTTCACGCTTCACAGGGCGTAGGGATGCCGGTGAAGCGGATGTATGTTCCGGCCCCATTTCAGGAGGGCCACCGTGCCTGCACGGACGGGCCTTTCGATCTTCAAACGCAAATGCCTCGCCGGAAAACGCCGCATAACGTCGGCGCGGGGTCAGGCGTAGGGGAGCATACGCCTGACGGCGCCCGCATTGGCGCTGTCTACAATAGCGCTTTGCCCCAGACGCATTTTACGCTTAGCGTTTTTTTTAGTCAGAATATGGCGCAGATTCTGTCTGCGCCGACGGAATTTGCCCGAGCCGGTAACGTCAAAACGTTTGGCCGCAGAGCGTTTGGTTTTCATTTTAGGCATACTTTCCTCATACACGCACGTTTTATCTGACATTGGAATAAGCAGCTCTCCGCCGGTTCCGAAAGAATACCGCAGCCAACTTTACCCCGTACGGGGAATGGCATAATGCGCTAAAAACTTCCCGGACGCAAGCAATACATGCGGGGTTTACCCGCGATTGCCGTAAGTCCATGGATTTTCACGCGCACGAAGAGTAAGCGAAACTTGTTTTCGCCGTCCACGACGAGTGCAGCGTCTCAAAGTCAATCTGCTTTAGGGAACCGCTGATTTAATCCCCAGTATATGATCGCCAACACGTTGCATTTTCATTAGATCTGGAGAAGTCTCGCTATAAGACTGTCGTTTGGCCTTCGAGAACCGGCCTACTCCAACCTCGAGGGCGTTGCTATTTATTGCAAGATGCTCTGATAGCTGCCGAGATATGGTATTTTGGCGCCGTAGCGTCGGGTCCGTCGAAGACCGGGGGCGTCGAGGGTGTGGGAAAAGGCGGAGCCGATGCCTGCCAGAGCGTTGTGCCCGGCCGGCACTTTGCCGGCTATAGCCCGGCTTATGCGGTTGGAAACGCCAAGCACGCGCGCCGCGTAGACGTTATCCCGGTTGTAAGTTCTGATGACCGCAAGCTGTTGCGCGTGCGTCTTTGCATCACGCCAGCCGTTGGCATCCAGGTAGTTCGCCACGCTGTACATCGCGTCAAGGGGGGAAAACAAATCCACCTTGCCGTCCTTGTCGCCGTCCACGCCATAGAATGCGGCGCTGGAAGGCATAAACTGGCAGATGCCGATGGCGCCGTAAATCGAGCCGGGTATCTTGCCCGCGTCAGCGCCGCATTGCCCGGCATAGCTGAGCAATTCTTTGACTTCATTATAGGCCCAATCGGATTTAGCCTTAAGCGTGGCGCGCAACGTAGCAAGGCGGACTCGGCGGGTCTGCCCGGCGTTGCCCCTTTGTCCCAGAAGATCCGGCGTGGAGGTGGCCGCCATGCTGGCAAGAGCCCGCAGAGCACTGTCGTTGCCGAGATCAAGACCGAGATTTGTTTCCACCAGCAGGACGGCGATGATCACCCGGGTCGGGACGCCGTATCTGTCTTCAATGGCCGCCAGATCGAAGGCGTATTTTTTTATGAATTCCATGCAACTGCCGATAGTCACGTCGGAAAGGGGCTGCTCATAATTTTCCGGCGGTTCAGGGGTAGCGTTGCCGGCGCGGTTGATGCCGATACCGCCCACGCCGTAAAGTTCGGAAATTTTGGCCGCCATATAGGCAGGAGAATATGATCGCGAGCCAAGAGAGATAAAAAGTTTTTCCATCTGTTTTCGTTCAAAGCCGTCCGCCTCCAGGCGCTCAAGGAGAGAATGCCACGCGTGATCCAGCGCGGGAGTCGCGTTTGGGGTCGGCGTGCCGTCTGCCGCCTCGTCGGCGATTTGGCGCGAGCGGTTTTCTTGAGGCGGCTTTTTTGAAGCGGGCGTTTTTCCGGATTGTGCTTCCGTCTGTATGTGGGTGGAGTTGCGGGCGTTGTCGTCCGGGGGAAAAGAAGGGACTCCCGTGACGTTGCCACAAAATTCCAGAGAGTTCCGTTTTTCGGCGGCCCGAGCCGTTAGGGAGACAAAGACGATGGACGGCATTACGATGCAGCCGAGCGCCAGGCAAAGGACGACACGCCGGAAAAAGCCGGAAGGAAAAGCGGACGGCAAGCGCGTATGCAATACCATGAACATGCCTTAAGTTCGTTGAGAGTCGCGTTTCCACTCCGCGCAGAGGGAGGTGAAGTTTCGCGCCCAGTGAGGAAGCGCCGGAGCAAATACATGGGTGTAAGCGGCAAAGGTATTGCGGAAAAGCAGGCCGTCAAAGCCCTTCTGATCCGGGGAGGAACACATGCCGCAACCTTTATGCAGACGCAGAATATATGCATGAGAAATTTGACTATCCGCACCGGAAGCGGCTTGGCAGGGTTTTCTCTCCACGCTGCCATGCCGGGGCACGCAACGGGAGAAGTGAAATTCGTGTCCGCGAAAACGCGTGCCGTGAGGATGGAAAGGGTTGGGCGCCATCACTTCAGCCTCGACATAGCCGAGCCCTTGAGGGCGGGAGTGTAATTCGACGGAACAGGCGAACACCCCGGCCATGGAAAAGGCCGCGTCGTTCATGCGCAGTTCTTCGGCCAGATACATGAAGCCGCCGCATTCGGCATAGATGGGCAGCCCGCTGCGTGATAAAGACGCCACTTTTTCGCGGCAGAAAAGGTTGGCGGCAAGAGCTTCGGCATGCAATTCCGGCTGGCCGCCGCCGATGTAGAGGCCGTCCAGGCGATCCCACGCATTGGCCTCCTGGATGTTTTCGTCCGTGCGCGACGCGCGCCGGTTTTTGCCTTCGAGCAGGGAGAGCGGGACGAGCGTAGCGCCGGCAGCGCGCAGGGCGGCCAGATTTTCTTCGTAGTAAAACCAGAAGGCCGCGTCACGCACATAGCCGATGCAAGGCCGGCATTCCTCCCGCTCGGATTCCGGGTGTGGAGAGGGGCCGCTTTTACCGCTCCGGACGGGGGATCCGGTTTGCGCTCGCGGCTTTGCCGCAGGGGAAGCGCCGTGCGCCGACGGGAAATAGGGGGCAGGAGTGGTTTCTTGTACGGCGCAGAGCGTTGCGCCATATTCAGGGCACGGCGTATGAGGAGAGTCTGCGGGAGATGGGCATGCCTCATCCGGCGGCAGGGCGGGGGCTGTTGCCGCGAGTCGGGAGATCTCCTCCAGATCCGCATGGTCAGCCATAAAATTCGCCAGCGCGTCCAGGTTGTTATCTGCCTGCGCGTATTCGTCCAGGCCGGCCAGTCCCATATGGCGTTCCATGATAAAGGGAGGAGAGCGCCTCGGCAGAACGCCGAATACGGGTACTCCGGCGAGTTCTTCAACCGCCCGGCGCACCATGGATTGATGACGGGGATTGCCGGTGCGGTTGAGAATCGCGCCGCCGATGTGCAATCCTTTCTCAAATTGCAGGCAGCCTTTGACGAGGGCGGCGGCCGTGCGCGTCATTTTTGTGCAGTCAATCACCAGCAGCACCGGCGCAAGGAGTATGCGGGACAGTTCGGCGGTGGAGCAGGAACCGGAGAGATCCAAACCGTCAAAAAGACCCCGATTGCCCTCAATAAGGGAAATGTCATGCCCGGCGGCTCCCTGACGGAACAGAAAGCGCAAGGCAGGGGCGGGGAGAAAGAAAGGATCGAGATTGGCCTGGACAGAACGCGCCGCTAGAGCAAGCCATGCCGCGTCAATATAATCGGGACCTTTTTTAAAAGTTTTGACGCGCAGTCCGAAGCGGGTCAGGGCTCTGGCAAGGCCGAGACTTACCATGGTTTTGCCGGCGCCCCCGGACAGTCCGGAGATGATGATGCGCGGGATATCCATATGACAACTCTTCCATCACAATATTGTGAGGTACTCCGCCCGGCGCCTGCGGCGGAAGCGTCTTTTGCCGCACGCGGGCAGGCTTGCCTGCGCTGCTTCGCCCTTGCCTCCGCCGGAGCGGTTTTACAACGAACCTGCTCTATACTGCGGTTATCGCGGGCACGATGATAGGGTCGCGGTCAAGGATCTTGCGGAAAAAACGGCGCAACGAGGTGCGTATGCGCTCCTGCAGCTTATCCATCTCTCCCGGGGGGTGCCCCTCAATGCTGTCCAGAATAAGGCATTTGGCATCTTCAAGCATATGACTGTATTGTTGTTCGAAAACAAAGCCTTTTGAAAATATTTCAGGCCCTTGGAGAATAGTCCAGGTGCTTTGGTCCAAAACCAGAACCACCACCACCATACCTTCGCCGCCAAGAATATGGCGCTCCTTGAGCACGGCCTGCCCGACATCGCCGACGCCCTTGCCGTCCACCAGGATGGATTGCGCCGGAATGGGGTCTTCACGCGTGAGCATGACCGGGGTGATGGTGAAGGGCTGGCCGTCTTCAAAGATGAGGGCGTTGGTCTCATGTACGCCGCAACTGGCGGCCAGACGGGCATGCTTGACCAAGTGCCGGTATTCGCCGTGCAGCGGAACGAAATATTCCGGGCGCACAGCCTTGATCATTGCGGTCAGCTCGCTTTGCTGGGCATGGCCTGAGGCGTGTACGGGGTGTTCCGTATCGTAGTACACTTCCGCGCCCAGGCGATAGAGACTGTTCACCAGTGTATTGACGGCCAGGGCATTGCCCGGAATCAGACGGGAGGACATGATGACCATGTCGCCCTCATGGATGCTCAGACTTTTGTGTTCACCCGAAACAATGCGCGCCAGGGCGGACAGCGGCTCTCCCTGCGAGCCGGTGACCAGGAGCACTGATTTGTCGTCTGACAGGGAGGGCATGCTGTTGGCGTCAAGAACGAGATTTTCCGGCGGGCGCAGGCGGGAGAGATTCCGGGCCATTTCTATGTTGTTCACAAGGCTTCTGCCGCCCACTATTACGGTACGCCCGGCTTCGGCGGCGCAGTCGAAGACCGCCTGGATTCTCTGGATGTGGCTGGAAAAGAGCGTAATAATGATCCGGCCTGTAGCCTTGGCAAAAAAGCCGCGCAGATTGGTGAGCACCTCGTTTTCTGAAAGAGAATGGCCTTCATGTTCGATATTGGTGGAATCGGAAAGGAGGAGTGAGACCCCCCGTTTGCCGGCAAAGGATTTGAACAGGGTAAGATCAGTGCCCGGTCCTTCCGGAGGATTGGGATCAATCTTGAAATCCCCCGTGTGCACCACGCGACCGGCAGGGGTTTCCACCCCAAGAGCGTAGCTGTCGATAATGGAGTGGCAGACAGGAAAAAAATGAAAGGTTATGTCACCGAGTACAACTGGTTTTGCGGGGGTCACGCGGATCAGTTCGCAACGGTCGAGCAGGCCGCGTTCGCGCAACTTGTGCTCTACCAGAGCCAAAGTGAAGGGAGAACCGTAAATAGGCGCGTTGAGATAGGGGACAAGCCAGGGCAGGGCTCCTATATGATCTTCATGGCCGTGAGTAAGCACTATGCCGCGAATTTCGTCCTTATGTTCTTTGATGCAGTCAAAGCGGGGAATAATAACGTCAACGCCCAGGTGGTAGTCGCTTGGGAACATAAGGCCGCAGTCGATCACGACACGGGATTGCGGTGTGCTCCAGAGCATGCAGTTCATGCCTATTTCACCGAAACCTCCCAGAGGGGTGATGGTGAGCCAGGAGCCGGGGAATGCCTGCTTGCCGGTTTTATAGCGGGGCGCGAGCCCGAATATACTGTCATCCATAGTTGGTATAGGTCGGTGTTTGGGAGCGCGGCGAGACTTGCGCGCATCCTCATGGATTTTTAAAAAACAGCTTATAGATGTGTTGGTGACGCCACTGCCCAAAGATTGAATTCTCCGTCGCGTTCCACGCGGACGTGGAGAAAACCGGCTTCCCGCAGAGCCTTGTGCAAGGTGGCTGCCGTATAGCCGAATTTGTGCGCCATAAACGGGTTGGCGGCAAGAAAAGGCCGAAAGCCGTATAGCATGTCCAAAGGAGCAATGGGGCCTTTATTGGTCATAAATATCGTGTCCTCTTCTCTGCCCGCGGCGATGCATTCCGCAATTTGCTGCAGGTCCGGCAGCGTGATCAGCGCGTAGCCCGCCTGCTTGAGCACTCGGTAAAATTCTCTGAGAGCGAGGGGCAGTTCATGCGGAAAAAGATGTTCCAGGTTGTGCGAGGAATACAGGGCGTCAAAGGTGCCGGAAGCAACCGCGGACATGTCGGTTATTGAGGCGACAATATCCGGATGCGCGCCGGGATTGATGTCAAGACGCACCTCAGTCCAGTCGTCGCCGTGAAAACTTTCATGCAGTTTTTCCGCCGCCAGGGGGCCACAGCCCACATGCAGCACTTTCTTGGGCGGGAGCGCCGTCATTGCCTATCCTCACGCTCTTCCATATCGGCAAGACGCCACATTCCGTCCTTATTTCGTTCGCGAGCAAAACTCCAGACCTCCCGCAGTTCGGTCGGAGCGCCGTCGTTCACGCACATAAGTCCGGAAAATTCCACCTTGGCCTGGTCTTTATCTTCCCGTTGCTCCAGATCGAGCAGTTCCGCGTTAAGCAGCATAATGTGCACGCTGCTCGGCTGAAACCCGGTGGCAGCGCGTTCCCGGATCAGGCGCACCATCTCGGGGGTCATGAAGGGGGCGAGACTTTCCGTGCTGCGCGCGGCCCATGCTTCTTGCATCCGGGTATAAAAAACGCGCGCGCCTTCAAGGAAATCCTCCAGTTCAAAGCGTTCAGGCAGGATGCCGGACATGGATTTTTTTGCAGCCTCCGCATGCGCACTTGGCCAGGTCACAGCGCTCTCGCCATCAGTCCCTGGGCGTTTTGCCCAACCTTGCGCCGACCTCTGATGTCCTCTGTCCCATCCATTTTCAGGCTCGTGTCCGGGCGGCGGATGTCCAAACTCATCCGTCGGGCCGGTCAGTTGGCGATCGGCATGGCGGGACAGCGGCGTATCCGCTTTGTCCGCTTGGGGAGTTTTTCTGTCTGGAAGGCCGGATTCCCGTTCACGGGGTATATGAGCGTTTTCCCGGGCGGCATCCCGTAAGTCGTCATGAGGACGCTTACGGGGCAATTGCATGGAAGGCGGCCGGTTTTCAGCGTTGCAGGGAATATCTTTTTGTTCTTTTGTTTTCTTTGGGCCGGGAGTAAAGCGCCATACGAGCAGAAAACCGATCAGGGCCAGGATCGCGAGATCCGGGACTCCGAGCTCGTGATAAGGGAAACCGAAAACAATGGCGCCGAGCAGGCTGCCTTCCAAGGCGGTATGCAACGGAAAAACCGAAAAGGCTTCGTTGTCGGCGCCTGTATGGCCCGTAGCCGACGCATGTTTTTTTTCTCCCATGGCGAGCAGAACGCCGTCGGAAAGGCCGCCTTGTTCCGACACGCGGCGCACTGCCGGAAGAAAGGGTTCCTCTTCATCAGAACTTCCTTTGTGGTCTGAAACCCCGGCCTTC
>JAITHT010000089.1 GCA_031279825.1 Desulfovibrio sp.
ATTGCCTCTTGATACGCAAAAAATACGGCATCTTTCCTGGCCGCTATTCATATCAGGTGGATCTTTTTATGGCTTCAATCTCGTGACTACCCTATCTAAAATTCGGAACGGGCCTTGTCACTTCGGCCGTGAAGGCTGTGGCGTCCTGCAAGTCGCTCAAGTGGGGTCTGAAGGATTTTAATCTGGTCAGCAAGGCTGCCTGCTTTACCGGCGCGGGAATCGTCGCCGGGCTTGTGGGCACGGCTGTGCGCATGGCCTTGGAGATGGCGCTGGATGTCGCCGCGGAGAAAATGGACGATGTTCAGGCCGCCGCCAAATTCATCGACAGCGTATGCCCGCCCAATGTCACCGGCGCGATCATAACCGGCTCCCCGAACGTCTTTGTCAATACTGAAAAAGCCGCGATAACCGTGGAAAGCGTTGCGAACTGCAAGAAAAAGAATACGCCTCCGCGCGCGGCCGACGGCTCCGCCACGGTTCTGGTGAACAACCAGCACAAGCATCGTAAGGACGATGCCTGGGAATGCGGGGCCAAGACGGTAAAAGCCTCCTCCCTCGTCCAACGTCATCGTCGGCGGCGGAACCAAGCGTGTTCTCGAAGTCGCCGAGGACCTGGCCGACAACAGGAGCGGGAAAACGCTCTTCTCAAAGAAGTTTCCGCACTTCAAGCTGAAAACGTCGCGCTCAGGAAAGAGCTTCAGGCCGCCCAAGTCGATGCGGCAAAAAAGGGGAGTGTTCTTCCTGCCCATGCCTCTGGCGCTGCCGACGATGCCGATACAATCTCAGAAAATGCGCGCAAGGCGGGGTAGCCAAGCCGACGGTACTGATCTTCTCTGTCTCCCCGCAAAAGGACGAAAAATAAGCCCCGGTTTGTGTCAAGTTCGACACGCCGGGGCATTTCTTCATTCCAAGGATGCGCGAAAGTTTGCCTGTTTTTTGCCTCTCCGTTCCCAACTCTTTGTCGAGGCGTTTTTTGATCGCGGCCTCGCCGGAAAGCCTATGTCAGTCCTGCTTTAGTAGCGTATCCGTCCTATCCGATCCCGGTGTTCTCTCATTCTAATCTCTGGTGACTCCCTATACCGGCGGCAAAGCCGCCTGCGCCCGCCCTTGATACTCAAAGCGGCTACCGCCGATGACTCCGTCGATTAAGGAGCCGTTGCCGGAGGGCGATATGGCCACGGGGCGCAGGCCGCGCGGGTGCTTTCTCGCACGCCCTACGCCGGACAAGGGGGCCGGAGCCTGGCGGCGGGCAGGGACGCGGAGGCTCGGCCTCTGCGGATATGTCCGGGAGGCGGCGGACATCAGCCCCGGCCCCCTTGATTTTCTTCCGCTCCGGCGGCGGCAACGATGCCGGACCGGCAAAGCCGGATCCGGCCCGCCTTGTCGCTCGAAGCGCTACCGCGCTGACTCCGTCGGTCAAGGAAGGTGTTCATCCTCTTCCTCCTTGCCCGGCATACGTCCGGCCACGGAAAGACGGGGTGCCGTCCTCAGCGTCGGCCTGGTCCTTGACCCAGTCAAGGAGCTTTTTGAAGTCGGTTATGGAGCGGTACTGGAAGGTGCGGTTGGGAACGGTGTAGCCGTTGAAGCGCATGAAGGACCCGTCGGAAAGGGCCGTGAGCATCTGGTTGTACAGCCAGCGCCAGTAGCCTCTTTGGCCGGGTATGGGAGGCGTGGTTTGTGACATGCAAAAAGCCCTCATGCAATTTCAGGTGGCTGATTTGCATAAAGGCTAGCACGGTGAATCGGCGGGACGGAACCCCACTACGGGTTTTTACGGCTATTTAGGGCTTTTTACGGGAATTTACGGGTTTACCCCTGCATGCGGTTGATGTAATCCCGCGTGGCCACGTTGATGACGCCGGAACGGGTAAGGCCCATATCTTCGGCAATGGCGTCGATTTTTTCAATAACCGAGGGCTTGAGGGAGATGGACAACCGCACGGGGGGCTCGGCTTTGGCCTTGCGCGGCGAAGGGTCCGCCAGGACATACTGCCAGATGCTTTCCTGCGGCAAGGGGTCATTTTCCGCCAGCGCCTCAGCTTCATCAGCCTGCCTGGCCGCTTCCAGGCTCGAAGGAGTGGGAATAGGATCGCCGTCTTCCAGCATGGTGCCCAGATGCAGGGTCAGAGCTTCCTGCGCCATACGCAGAGCGTCCACCAGAGTATCCCCGGAGCTGACGCAGCCGGGCAGATCAACGAAGGTCACGTCATACCGCTCAGGGTGCAAGGGATGCGGCACAAACGTGGCTGGATAATAATACATGACGTCCTCCTTACGGGAAGAGGGGGTTGCCCCCCTATTTTCTGAATTTGATTCCACTCTGCTTTTCCATACTGCGGAGGGTCTTTTTCGTGGTATCCTTGCGCGGGTGGATCACGGTGACCTTGCCGGGCTTGGTCGGGTGCTTGAACTGCCAGTGGTCGCCTTCAGTACCCACATGGTACCACCCGTCCTCTTCGAGCATTCTGATTATTTCCCGGCTGTGCATCATGGCGTTCTTCCCTCTCGTTGATTGGAACATAGCGTTTCTTTGTGCTGATGTCAATAATTTTTCCGAAAAATTAATAAAAAGTAGTAATTTTTATCCAATCCGGCTCAAGCGCCAATCGTCAATGCGGCCCTCATCCGAAACCCATTCCCCGCCGATTTTGGCGGCGGGCAGGCCTTCGTGCTTGATGTACTTGAGGATGGTGCTTTCCGACTTCCCCATGTACGCGCCGATGGCCTTCATGCCGTGCAAGGATTTGTTCGCTGAAATGTACGGTCTTTGCGCGGTAAAAGCTCCGAAACACAAGTTCCGTTTCAAATCCAAGCTGTTCAGCCTGGACACCACAACCATAAAACTCTGCCTTTCGCT
>JAITHT010000007.1 GCA_031279825.1 Desulfovibrio sp.
AAGCCCGGCCGCGGCGCGAGCGCGGTCGCGCCTTGCCTCCGAAATGCTTCGCATTTCGACGCGACATTCTGTCGCTCTGATACCAAGTTACAATCCTGTTGATTGCAACTTGGTATCAGATGGAAAAATATTGATTTTTCAATCGCGACCATATATGCGTGTAGCATTTACCCGAAGAAACTATAGAGGGAAAACACACGGCGCACAAGTGACAACGTGAAAAGGCCCGCGACACCCGGGCCTTTCGACCGGAATCCTGAAACCGCAAAGGAAGCAGCGGATGCGACCCACCCCGCGCCGGGAGACGCCGGCCCGCCTTTTCCACCCCCTGGCGGATCGTTATCTCGAACGCCTGCTCGTCGAACGCGGCCTCTCCGAAAATACCCTGGCGGCCTACGGCGCCGACATCAGCTCCTTTATGGATTTTCTCGGCGCCCTCGCCCCGGCGCGGGGGGAAGCGGAGGCCCGGGAGGCGCCGCCCGCCTTTTCTCCGGCAAAAAGAGCCGAAAACCCGGACGCGGCCCTTGGCGAGATCACGGAACAGACTCTGTTCCTGTACGTGGTGCACGTCCGCCGCAAGGGTCTTTCCGGACGGAGCCTGGCCAGGCATCTTTCCGCCCTGCGCGGTTTTTTCGCCTTCGCCCGCGAAGAAGGGGCCCTTAGCGGCGACCCGGCCCGTTTTCTTGAAAATCCCAAGCTGGTCCGCTCCCTGCCCGAGGTGCTCAGCCGGGCGGAAATGGACGCCATACTGGCCGCCCCGGACCTGCGCGACAAATTCGGCGTCCGCGACCGCGCCATGCTGGAGTTGCTCTACGCCTCGGGCCTGCGGGTGTCGGAGTTGTGCTGCCTGCGCTCCCTTGATTTCGACGCCCAGAGCAACCTGCTCCGCGTTTTCGGCAAAGGCGCCAAGGAACGCCTGCTGCCCGTGCACAACGCCGCCGCCTCCCTGCTCCTCGACTATACCCGCCATTGGCGCCCCCTTTTCGACCCCAAGGCGCCGCAGCTCTTTCTCAACCGCTTCGGCAAGGCCCTTTCCCGGGTGAGCGTCTGGAAGCTGGTGCAGCGTTACGCCCTTGAGGCCGGCGTCCGCTGTTCCATTTCCCCCCACACCTTCCGTCATTCCTTCGCCACCCACCTTCTCGAGGGCGGGGCGGACCTGCGCTCCGTGCAGATGCTGCTGGGCCACGCCGACATAACGGCCACGGAGATATACACCCACGTGCGCCAGGATCGCATCGCCGCCGTGCACCGGCGTTTTCATCCCCGTTCAACCCCAACCTCCTGAGTGCCCCCGCCATGTCAGACCTTTTTCGCCCCACGAGCATCATCACCGGCCACGCCAATGCCGATTTCGACGCGCTGGCGGCCATGGTGGCGGCCGGAAAACTCTATCCGGAAGCCCTCCTGCTGGCCCCCACCATGCTGGAGCGCCAGGGCTCCAACCTCTTTGCGGACAGCATCGCCTACCAGTTCAACCTGCGCCGCCCCAAGGAATGCGACCTGTCCGGCGTGCGGCTGCTGGTAGCGGTGGACACGCACCAGGCGGCGCGCCTCGAACACGTGGACGCCGTCCTGAAAAACCCCGGCATGGAAATACACGTCTACGACCACCACCCGGACGCCGGAGACGGCCTGCCCGCCGCCGTCAGCGTCGTCAAACCCTGGGGTTCGTGCACCAGCATCCTCACCCACATACTCATGGAACGCGGCATCGCCCTGAATCCGGACGAGGCCACCATGCTCGGCCTGGGCATTTACGAGGATACCGGCTCCTTTACCTTCAACTCGACCACGGAGCACGATTTCACGGCCGCCGCCTACCTGCGCTCCTTCGGCATGGATCTTGCCACCATCGCGGAACTGATCAGCAGCGATCTGACCCGCGAACAGATCCACGTGCTGGACAATCTGCTGCGCAACGCCGTCGTCCATACCCTGCAAGGCATCCCCGTCACCATCACGGACATACGCCTGGACGACTTCATGGGGGATTTCGCCACGCTGGTGCACAAGCTCATCGACATGGAGCACATCAAGGTCATGTTCGCCCTCGCCTCCATGGGCGACCGGGTGCACCTGATCGGGCGGAGCAAGCTGGAAGAGGTGGACGCGGGCGCCGTGTGCGCCTCCTTCGGCGGCGGCGGCCACAGCTTCGCCGCTTCGGCCTCCGTCAAGGACAAGACCATGGCCGAGATCAAGGCGGAACTCCTGGGCGTTCTGGTGTCCGTCATCTCCCCGCAAATGACCGTGGGCCGCCACATGACCTCGCCCGCCATCAGCGCCGACGAGGGCATGAGCATGGCCGAGGCCGAAGGACTCATGAGCCGCTACGGCTTAAAGGCCGCCCCCATCGTCAGCGCGGACGACGGCCGCGTCACCGGCATGCTGGAGTTGCAGACCGCCAGCAGGGCCGTGGCCCACAAGCTCGGCGACCAGCCCGTCACCGAGTACATGCAGCGCGCCATCCGCACCCTGTCTCCGGAAGCCGGCCTCTACGACGCCATGGGCATCATCTTCCATCTGCGCCAGCGCCTCATCCCCGTTGTGGAACACGGCGCCCTCAGCGGCGTGATCACGCGCACCGACGTCATCCGCCTGCTCTTCAACGACCTCCCCCAAATCGACGAAAGCGCCCCCCTGCATCGGGAACACCGGGAGCGCGACGTCGCCGCCCTGCTGCGCGAACAGCTCCCCGAAGCCCACGTAAGCCTGCTGAAAACGGCGGGCAGGCTCGGCGACGAACTCGGCATGGCCGTGTACGCCGTGGGCGGCTTCGTGCGCGACCTCATGCTCAAACAGCCGACCCTCGACATCGACCTGAGCGTCGAGGGCGACGGCATAGCCTTTGCCGAGGCCCTGGCCGGCAAGCTGAACGGCAGAACGCGCGCCCACCACAAATTCAGGACGGCCATCGTCTTTTATACCGACGCCGAAGGCGGCGAGCGCCACCTGGACGTGGCCACGGCCCGCCTGGAATTTTACGAACAGCCCGCCGCCCTGCCCACGGTGCAGCTCTCCTCCATCAAAATGGACCTGTACCGCCGCGATTTCACCATCAACGCCCTGGCCATTCAACTCAACGCCGAGCGCTTCGGCGCCCTTATCGACCCCTTCAACGCGCAGCGCGATATCAAGGAAAAATATATCAACGTGCTGCATTCCTTAAGTTTTGTGGAAGATCCCACCCGCCTTCTCAGGGCGGTGCGCTTCGAACGGCGTTTCAACTTCCGCGCCAGCCAGCAGACGGAGCGCCTGATCAAAAACGCCCTCTCCCTGGACATGCTGCACAAACTTTCCGGCTCGCGCCTGTTCAACGAGATGAAACACGTCTTCGACGAATACGACGTGCCCAGCTGCCTGCGGCGCATGGACGCCTGGAACCTGCTGCGCATGATCCACCCCATGCTGAAACTCAACCCGGCCAAAGACATGCTCATCGCCGGCATCGACGAAATCCTGGCCTGGTACCGCCTGTTGTACAAGGACTCCTCGCCGCGCAACTGGGTGGTCTACCTGCTCGGCCTGTGTTCGGGGGCCAAATATCCGGAAGTCGCCGAACTGCTTGAGCGCCTGGACTTCATCGAACGGGCCAGATCGGATTTCATGACCCTGCGCGAAGGCTGCCGCAGAACCCTGGACAAGCTCAACGCCGCCGGCAGACAAGGCCCCCCGCCCATGAGCCTGATCCACGACATCCTCCACCCCCTTGAACTGGAAGGGCTGCTCTTTCTCATGGCCCGCCACGGCCAGGGGCATCTCGTCAACCAGCACGTGGCCCTCTACCTGGCCAACCTCAGGGAGGTGAAGCCGGACATCTCCGGCAGGGACCTCGCCGTCCTTGGCGAAACGCCCGGACCCCTGTTCGGCGAAACCCTCAAATACGTGCTGGCGGCCAAACTCGACGGCCTGGTGATCAGCCGGGAAGAGCAGCTGGCCCTGGCCGGCCGCTACATGACGGTGCGCCGGGAAGGGGCGGAAAAGGCCTCCGTCAACCTCACCGAGGTCCTGCACGGCAGGACGTAGAGCGGCATGGCCGGCACTCGCGTTGTGTCGCGAGTCAATGAAAACGCTCCGATTGCCGTGGGCGCGTCCGGCCCCTTTCCAGCCGGGCATTGACAGAAAGATTGACAGAAAGCATAAATGATTGCATGAGATGACGGGGCGGCGCATATGGTTGTTTGCCCTGCACGGTATGTGCCGGAGAATCCGCTCGTATGTGCGGTGCGCTCTGTACGTTCCCGAATTTTTCGGGGCGCCGGGAGACAGGCTGTACGGCTGAAAGCCGGATTGGGAGGATATGCTATGGAACGACGCTCTCTTCTTCGAGTGCCGCTGGAAGTGCCTTTTTTTGTTATTGTTTGCCTGCATGACGGATATCGGTGTACGGCCATCCTGGCTGACTGCGGACGCGGCGGAGTGCAACTGGCTTTTTCGCCGTCGTTGGAGGATAAACTGGCGACACTTCTCGGTCAGGAATTGATCCTTTTAGATTTGCCCGAAGGATTGCGGACCGATCCGGACGGATGCTCGGGAGTGGTGACCTGGGTCAGCCCCCAGCGTTGCGGCGTGCGGTTTAATCAGGTTCTTTCCCTGACGGATGAAGAACTGACGAGAGTCGCGAGCAGTCTTTAAAGCGGATCAACTTGTAAACGTCGCGCTCGTCGCCCCGGCGAAAACAGCTTTCGTCCGCTCCTCGCGCGCGTAAGTCAGCGCTCATGCTGCCGGCATTAGAGCATATATACAGCCTCTAATGCCCCGAGTACTCAAGCACCTGATTCAAACTGCGCCTTGAAACGTGGAATGCGCCTGTTCGCAGGACGCAACGGGTGAGCCTCCAGTTTTCCAGATCAAGGTAGTCCAGTTGTCCTTCAGCCTTTTTCCCCAATGTGCCCGCAAGGGCATGCAATACGTCTTCCAGGGGAAAATAGACGCCTTCCCAGGAAATTCGCAGTCTGTCGTCCTCATAAAAAAGCCAGGGAGCATCGTGCCCCACGGCCCTTTGTCCGGCTTCTCCCACGGGACCCAGCATACTCGCGTTCGCGGGGGAGAAGTCAGCGTATACCTTCACGAGCGTTTGCGTCATGTATAACAATATCCCCCGGGTAGCGTCCCGCAAGCCGGAGTGATCGCAAAACGGCATCGCCTCCGGCGGCGAGACTTCGAATAACGCGCGCCTGCCGCGGGTATGAAAAAAATGAGAACATGAGGTCTCAATATAGCATGGATATCTAGTAAATTCAATATGTTTTTATTTATAATTTTTTATGCGGAGGGTTTCATTTTTTTTAAAATCAGGGTAACTATATAAAAAAATGAGGCGTGGAGAATGCACTTGTTGTTCAAAAGCATGCCTGTGAGGTATCGCATGAGAGCCTTTCACATGTGAAAGGCTCAAGTAGTCGCAAGGCGGGCTTTGCCCGTCGTTAATGTGCCGTATGCGAAGGTTGATTGCCATGGAAACATGGAAAAATCCGCCTTGTGCGAGAGGAGGTGCCGACGCTGAAAAAGCCGATTTTTGGTGATGGTGAACATTGTATACAGGCTGTAGTTAAGGAGAACGTGCATGAGCAAAAATAACAGCCCGGGATGTAAATGTTTTGTGTTATGTATAGCCTTTATTGGAGGCTGTTTCGCGTTTCTGGGCGCCAATGCTTCGCTCAGCGCTACAGACAGCGCGCCTTTTTGCGGGAGTTGCCATCTGATGGAAGAATCAGTGTGGACCCACAGCCGGAGCATTCATGCCAGGCAGGCGTGCAACGAGTGCCACATCCCGCACGACGGCGCCGCGCACATGTTGAGCTACAAAGTTCAGCTCGGCCTTCACGACATCATGGCGAACACCTTTTCCGGCGTCAGCGGCAATATAGAAAGCGGCCATGACATGAAAGAGGTGATCCAGGCTAATTGCGTACGTTGTCATTATGCCACGGTGAAAGAGGTCAATATGACCACGAAGCAGTATTGCACGGATTGTCACCGTTCTGTGCCGCACCAGAACAAAATGCCCATAGATAAGAGGAGAGCCGCCGATGTCTAGATGTAGCACGCTGTATCTATTGCTCCTGGCATCCTGCATCGCGTTGTTCAGCTGCTCGGAGGCCGAAGAGCCCCTTGCTCCGAAGTACAAAACCGGCCTTGCGGAAAAAGAACTGCGTAATTCCGTCATTGGCAAGGAGTTTCCCCAGCAGTACGCCACCTACCAGCGGAACAACGAAAGCGAGATCATGACGGAATATAAAGGCTCGGTGCCTTTCCGCAAAAACGACAACGTCAATCCCCTGCCGAAGGGATTCAAGCACGCCCAGCCCTACCTGAAGAACCTCTGGCTGGGCTACCCCTTCAGCTTCGAGTATAACGAAGCGCGCGGGCACACCTATGCCGTCAAGGATATTCTGGAGATTGACCGCATCAGCCGCTATGATGAGAAGGGCGGACTCCCCTCCACCTGCTGGAACTGTAAAACCCCCAAAATCCCGGAATGGGTGGAACAGCACGGCGACGACAAGTTCTGGGCCATGCCCTTCAACACCTTTCGGACGGCTGACAAAATCAGCATGAACGATCACACCATCGGTTGCGCTAACTGCCATAACCCGCAGACCATGGAACTGGCGATCACCAGCTTCCCGCTGGACGAGGCGTTGAAGCGTCAGGGCAAAGACTGGCGCAAAATGAGCCGCAACGAGATGCGTTCCCTGGTCTGTGCCCAGTGCCATGTGGAATACTACTTTCAGGAGGCCAAGTACGGCCCCAACAGAAAGCCGGTTTTCCCCTGGGATGACGGCATGGACCCGAATCAGATTTATTCGTATTACAAGACTCACGGCATTGCCGAGGACAAGGGATTCGAAGGCCAGTTTTTTGACTTCCGTCATCCGGTGTCCAAAAGCCTGATCATCAAGGTGCAGCATCCCGAGTACGAAACCTGGTATGACGGTCCTCACGGCGCTGCCGGCGTAAGCTGCGCCGACTGCCACATGCCCTATGTCCGAATGGACGGTAAAAGAAAGGTTTCGAGCCATCAGTGGACGTCTCCCCTGAAAACGGCGGACAGCGTCAATAACGCCTGCCGGCAGTGCCATGCGGACAAGACCGTGGATTACCTGAAGGAACGTGTGGTCTATACGCAGAATAAAACCTTTGAAAATCTGCTGTCGGCCCAGGATATGTCCGTGCGGGCCCATGAGGCGGTGAGGCTTGCCGGCGAGTGGAGCGAGAGCAAAAACGCCGATTATGACCGGCTCATGGTCCAGGCCAGGGAAATGGTGCGTAAAGGCCAGTTCTACTGGGATTTTCTCTCCGCTGAGAATAGCGTGGGCTTCCATAATCCGGTCAAGGCTCTGGATACGGCGCAAAAATCCCTGGAAGCGAGCCAGCAGGCCGTCGCGTACGCCATGCAGGCCACGAACTACGGAATCGCCCCGAAACTGGAAGGAGACATCAAGGAGATTGTGCCTCCCATTCTGGAGTGGAGCCGGGAAAAGCAAATGGATAAGGAAAACCTTGAGGCGCATGTCTGGACGAAATACCTGAAGCCTCTGCCCAAGGCCGAACCCATGTGGCATCTTCAGGACAAGATTCGTTAAACAGTGTTAATCCGTTCCGGACGGGACAGGGAGTGTCCCGTCCGCGCGGCATCGGAAAAAGGGACGTACGTCCCTTTTTTTACGCCCTGCGCCGGAGAATCCCCGCCAAGGCGGCAGGCGGGCCCAGAGGCGGCAGGGCGGATTCAACGGCTTTGGCGATACGGATGATGCCCTCTTCGTCAAAGGCCCTGCCCATAATCTGCATGCCCACAGGCAGGCGGGATTCTTTTCCCAGCCCCACAGGCAGGGAGATTCCCGGTAGTCCCGCCAGATTGAGGCTGAGAGTGAGGATGTCCATTTTATAGGCCGTGAGGGGGTCCTGAGTGTAGGCGTCGAACGGCCAGGCCGTGATCGGGCAGGAGGGGGCGAGCAGAGCGTCGCACTGGCCCAGAGCGCGCTCGAAATCTTCCAGAATGAGCCGCCGTACTTTGGAAGCCTTGGTGTAATAGGCGTCGTAATAGCCGGAAGACAGAGCGTAGGTGCCGAGAAGAACGCGCCGTTTGACCTCTTCGCCGAAGCCCTGCGAACGCGAGGCGCTGTAGGTCTTTTCCAGTTTGTCGCCTTTGCCGGAACGCAGGCCGTAGCGCATGCCGTCAAAGCGGGCCAGATTGGTGCTGGCCTCGGCCGAGGCGAGGATGTAGTAGGCGGCGACCCCGTAAGGCAGGTGGGGCAGAGACAGTTCTTTGACCGAAGCGCCGAGTTCCCGCGCCGCGTCAACGGCATTTTCGCAGGCGGATTCCACTTCGGGAGACAGCCCTTCCCTCCAGTATTCCACCGGCAGGCCGAGGGTGACGCCGGCCAGCGGAGCCGGGGAGTCAGCGGCGCCCGCCGCCGCCTGCCTGTAGTCCGGCACGGGTAGATCCGCGGACTGGGCGTCTTTGGGGTCATATCCCGCGATAACGCGTAAAAGCAGGGAGCAGTCGTCCACCGTGCGGGCCAGAGGGCCGATTTGATCGAGAGAACTGGCGTAGGCGATGGCTCCGTAGCGGGACACCCGTCCGTAAGTGGGCTTGATGCCTACGCAGCCGCAGAGGCCGGCGGGCTGGCGAATGGAGCCGCCCGTATCCGTACCTAAAGAACCGAAGGCTTGCCCGGCGGATACGGAAGCGGCCGACCCGCCGCTGGAGCCGCCGGGGATGCGTTCGATATCCCATGGATTGGCCGTGGCGAAAAAGGCGGAAAATTCCGTGCTTGAGCCCATGGCGAACTCATCCAGATTGGTCTTGGCCAGTATGACGGCCCCGGCCTCCTTCACGCGGCGCACCGCGAAGGCGTCGTAAGGCGGAACGAAATTTTCCAGCATACGCGAAGCGGCCGTGGTGCGTACGCCTTGTGTGCACAAAATATCCTTGAGGGTCAGGGGGACTCCCCAGAGAGGGGGGAGCTTGCCGGAAGGACGGTTGTTTTCCAGTTCGGCGGCCCGCGCCCTGGCCTCGTCGGCGCATACGGTAAGGCAGGCGCGCAAGGAGGGTTCCGTGGCCGCGATTCGT
Source organism: Desulfovibrio sp. (assembly GCA_031279825.1). Lineage (GTDB taxonomy): Bacteria > Desulfobacterota > Desulfovibrionia > Desulfovibrionales > Desulfovibrionaceae > Frigididesulfovibrio. The sequence continues at coordinate 9,077 of JAITHT010000007.1, forward strand.
TCAAGACAGCTTTCCACCAGTTCGCCGGGCCGCGTTTCTTCCCTGGCCAGTTTGTCGCGGATATCGCATAAAGAAAGAGAGAGTAAGGATGTCATGCATTTGCCCTGATATGGCGCGGAAAAAAAAGGTCATGCCGACTCCGGATACAGGCCGCGTTATCCGGAGTCGGAGCGCGGCGGGATGCCGCGCCGAAATGCTTCGCAT
>JAITHT010000066.1 GCA_031279825.1 Desulfovibrio sp.
CTCTTGAGGGGGCGCTGCCCCCTCAAACTCCCCCGGCAGGGGGCTGAGCCCCCTGCACCCCGCGTACGTTTTCAGCCGCTTCGCGGCTGAAAAATAGTAAGGGGGTCCGGGGGGAATTATTCCACCCGGCGGGGTTCGGGGCAGAGCCCCGAATTAATCAGTGCTTCCTTTGAAAATGCTCCGGCAACCGGCAGCGTAAGCGCCGGCGGCTTGCGGAGGCGGCAGGGGATTATCAGCTCAAAGAGAAAAAAGACGGCTTTTCCGCAAAATTTCCAGGTATCGCGGAATTGAAATATACAGATTTTTGCAGTAATGTCTTGCCGTATCATTAAACGACAGAGAGACGCCATGAGTGATGCCTTTCTTCACACCGCCCTTGTCACGGGCGGTTCACGCGGCATCGGCAGGTGTGTTGCCGAGACGCTGGCGGCCCGGGGGCTGCAAGTGTTTTTCACGTATGTGAGCAAACAGGCCGAAGCTGAAGCCGTGGTCGACAACATTACGGCGGCCGGCGGCAAAGCCAGAGCCTATCGCCTGAATGTCTCCGACAGCGCCGCGGTCAGCGCTTTTTTCCTTGATGCAGTCAAGGACAAAGTACATCTCTCGCTTTTGGTGAACAACGCGGGAATAACCAAAGACAGTTTTCTCCTTCGCATGAAAGACGAAGATTTCAACGCCGTTATCGACGTCAATCTGAAAGGGGCCTTTCTCTGCCTGCGTGAAGCCGCGAAAATCATGACAAAACAACGTTGCGGCCGTATTGTGAACATAAGCTCCGTCGTCGGCCAGATGGGGAACGCCGGCCAGGCGAATTACTGCGCCGCCAAGGCCGGACTTATCGGCCTGACCAAATCGGCGGCCAGGGAGCTTGCCGGCAGAGGCGTCACAGTCAATGCCGTCGCTCCCGGCTTTATCGAAACCGATATGACGGTAAGCCTGCCTGAAAGCATACGGACCCAGTATCTCGAGCACATTCCGCTCAAAAGCTTCGGTACCGCGCAACACGTTGCCGACGCCGTCGCTTTTTTAGGATCGGATAACGCGGCGTATATCACAGGCCAGGTCATCGCCGTGAACGGCGGCCTCTACTGCTGATTCGGGAATGATCCGCACGATTTCCAACCAGCCGAACCACCCACTCAGTATTGCCTTATTAACATTTGGAGGACACATGTCTGTTGAAGAAAAAGTGAAAAAAATCATCATGGACCAACTTGGCGTCTCCGCCGACGAACTCAAGCCGGATGCTTCCTTTGTTGAGGACCTCGGCGCTGATTCTTTGGATCTTACCGAGCTGATAATGGCTATGGAAGAGGAATTTTCCATTGAAATAGACGATGAAGAAGCGCAAAAACTCCTTAAAGTCAAAGACGCCGTGGCGTATGTGTCCAATCACGCCAAGTGACGCGACCGCCTCTTCCCTCCCGTATGCCCGATATCGGCCGGCATGGGCATGCCGCGCAAACGCTCCCCTTGGACGGTGTCTCGCGCCGTCCGGGGGCGCTTAAAAAACAGCGTTTTTTCCGCCCCCCCTGCCGGCCGCCTCGCGAAGGACTATCTTCATGACCAGAAAACGTGTAGTAATAACAGGACTTTCAGCTCTGAGCCCCTTGGGCGGCAATCTGGCCGAAAGCTGGGAGAATCTTCTTGCCGGCAAGTCCGGCATTGCCCCCATCACGCTTTTCGACTCCACCGGATTCAGCGCCACAATCGCCGGCGAGGTGAAGCATTTTTGTCCGGAAGCCTATGGAATTCCCGCGAAACAGGCCAGGAGAATGGACCGCTTCGTCCAGTTCGCCGTATCCGCCGCGCACATGTTGCTTAAAGACGCGGATGTCGTTATTACCGACGCCAATGCCGACCAAATCGCCGTTCTTCTGGGGGTCGGCCTCGGGGGGCTGAACACCATAGAAGAATTCCACTCGAAACTGGTGGAAGCGGGGCCGGACAGGATCTCTCCGTTTATGATCCCCATGCTTATTTCCAACATGGCTCCGGGACAGGTTTCCATCTTTACCGGCGCCAGGGGGACCAACGTTGTGGTGACAACGGCCTGCGCCTCGGCCCTGCATGCCATCGGCCACGCTTACGGTGAAATTCTTTTGGGCCGTTGCGCCGCCGCCATAACCGGAGGCACGGAGTCAACCATCACCCCCATGGGAATTTCCGGATTTACCGCCCTCAAAGCCCTGTCCACCCGTAACGACGAACCTGAAAAAGCCTCTCGCCCCTTTGATAAAAACCGCTCCGGCTTCATCATGGGTGAAGGGGCGGGCATGCTCTTCCTGGAGTCTCTGGACAGCGCGCGGCAACGCGGCGCAAAAATTTATGCCGAGCTCGCCGGCTTCGGGGCTTCCTGCGACGCCTTCCACATAACCGCCCCGCTGGACAGCGGCGACGGTATGGCCAAGGCCATGAAAAACGCCGTCGCCGATGCCGGCATCTCTCCTGACGCCATTGACCATATCAACGCCCACGGCACGTCCACCCAACTCAACGATCTGGCGGAAACCAAAGCCATTAAGACCGTTTTCGGCAAACGGGCCTACAGCATCCCCATTACCGCCAACAAGTCGCAGATGGGGCACCTTCTCGGCGCGGCGGGCGGAGTGGAAAGCGTTTTTACCATCATGACCCTGCATACGGGCATTATTCCGGGAACCGTCAACTATGAAACCCCTGATCCGGAATGCGACCTTAACTACATGACCCAGGGCCCCAAGACCATTCAGGCCGAATACGCCCTGTGCAATTCCTTCGGCTTCGGCGGCACGAACTGCTGTCTCGTATTCAAGCGTTGGCGGGAATAAAGGCCCGTCCGACAGCCTTTTTTTCACGGAGGCTTTGACCTTTTTCCGCCCGTTACGGCATTTCGTATGTGAGACGATCCGTCCGGCGCAGCCCGCGACAACGCATTTCCGCCTTTTCCCTACATGAGGTACCCGGTGATGGATGAACTACTTTTGAGCGACCCTTCGGTCGGGAAGGCTATCTGCCATGAATCCATGCGCCAGTTGCACAAACTGGAGCTTATCGCCTCCGAGAATTTCGTCTCTCCGGCCGTGCGCCAGGCTCAGGGAAGTGTTTTTACGCATAAATATGCCGAAGGCTATCCCGGGAAACGCTACTATGGCGGCTGCGAAAACATGGATACCGTGGAAAGGCTGGCTGTCGAACGCGCCAAAAAACTTTTCGGCGCGGAGTACGTCAATGCTCAACCCCATTCCGGCAGTCAGGCCAATATGGCCGTTTACCTCGGGGCTGTGGCAATGGGCGGGACGATCCTGGGCATGAACCTTTCCCACGGCGGGCACCTGACCCACGGCAGCCCGGTGAATTTTTCCGGCAGATTGTATACCGTTGTCAGCTACGGAGTTGCCAGGGAAACAGGCAGAATCGACTACGAGTCCATGCGCGAACTGGCCCTGAAGCACAGGCCGGCCCTGATCGTCGCCGGAGGCAGCGCTTACTCCCGCCTTATTGATTTCGCCAGATTCCGCGCCGTAGCGGATGAGGTCGGGGCCAGACTCATGGTCGATATGGCCCATATCGCCGGTCTGGTGGCCGCGAACTGCCATCCCAGCCCCATAGGGCACGCCCACTACGTCACCACCACAACCCATAAAACCCTGAGGGGACCGCGCGGCGGCATGATCTTCGCCGCCGGGGAATTCGGTTCCGTTTTGGACAGCCAGATCTTCCCCGGCATCCAGGGCGGGCCTCTCATGCATGTTATCGCGGCAAAGGCCGTCGCTCTTGGGGAGGCTCTGCGCCCGAAATTCAGGCGTTACCAGCGCCAGGTGATCGAAAACGCCGCAACGCTGGCCTCCGAGCTCGGCAACGCCGGGTATACCATTGTTTCCGGCGGTACCGACACGCATCTGATGCTCGTCGATCTCTCCGGCAGGAACATTACCGGCAAAGAAGCGGAGACGGCCCTCGACAGGGCCGGCATCACCGTCAACAAAAACACGGTGCCCTTTGAAACCCGCTCGCCTTTCGTCACTTCGGGCATCCGTCTCGGCACGCCGGCCCTGACCACCCGGGGTATGGCCGCCGGAGACATGCGCAAAATAGCGGCCTGGATCGCGGAAAGCCTGGAATCGCATACAAACGAAACCCGTCTGGCCGCTGTCTGTTCCAAGGTGGAAAAATTCGCTTCCGGCTTTCCTCTTTTTGCATGGTAAGCAGGTAACAACGCCTTATGTCGCGTACGCCCTGGCCTCAATATTTCATGAACATCACCCTCCTTGTGGCCGAGCGCTCCACCTGCGTACGCCGGAAGGTGGGCGCCATTGCCGTCAACAACAAACGCATCCTGGCCACCGGCTATAACGGAGCCCCGCGCAATATGCGCGACTGCCTCGAAATCGGCTGCCTGCGGGAACGTCTGGAGATTCCTTCCGGCCAGCGCCACGAACTCTGCCGGGGGCTGCACGCCGAACAAAACGTGATTGTCCAGGCGGCCGTGCACGGCATCCGCCTTGAAGGCTCCACTATTTACTGCACCCATCAGCCCTGCCTGATCTGCACGAAAATGCTTATCAATTGCGGGATACTCTCCGTGCGCTATCTTGCCTCCTACCCTGATCCCATGGCGGAGGCGATGTTTGCCGAAGCCGGCGTGGAGATGGCCCGGCTCGTTCTCTCCGGTTCGGATACGGACTATAAGGAGCCCGCCTAGTGTCGCACACGGATCATCCCTACCGGGAACATATGCTGCACGCCCTGGCATTGGCCGCCCAGACCAGGTGGCAGACCAGGCCCAATCCCTGCGTGGGCGCCGTACTGGTGAAAAACGGCGTCGTCGTGGCCCGGGGCTGGCATAAAGGAGCGGGACAAGCCCACGCGGAAATAAACGCTCTTGATGACGCCCGCCGACAAGGCGTGCGTCCCGCCGACTGCACCCTGCTGGTCACCCTGGAACCCTGCCGCCATCAGGGAAGAACCCCCCCCTGCACCGACGCCATTCTTGCATCCGGCATCCGCCATGTCGTCATCGGCGCCCTTGATCCCGACCCTCATGCCGGCGGCGGAGCCAAATTGCTGCGCGCGCGCGGATTACAGGTGGAAACAGGCGTCGCGCTTGATAGTTGCCTGGATCTTATCGATGACTTCATCACCTGGCAAACAACGAACCTGCCGTATACCCTTATTAAGCTGGCCGCCACTCTGGACGGCCGTATCGCCACCCGAACCGGCAATTCCAAATGGATAACCTCGCCGGAAACGCGCGCCCGCGTTCATACGCTGCGCCGGCATATGGACGCCCTGATCGTGGGGGGCAACACCTTTTATCTGGATAACCCGGAATTGACCTGCCGCCCGGACAATGCCGACGCCCCCCCAGGGCAGCCTCTGGCCGTCGTGGTCACTTCGCGTCTGCCTGACCCCGAAAGTCCCTTGCATTTGACGCGGGAACGGCCGGACTCCACTATTTTCTGGACAACCGCGGCCGCCGCGGCCAGCCCCAAGGCGGAAGCGCTTCGCCGCAGCGGCGTGCGGGTGATAGGCCTTTCTTCCCGGATACAAAACAGCGGGCGCTACCACAGTATACGGGCGGAACTCAATCTTGCCGAGGGCCTCGCCTACCTGCGCAAGGAATGCGCGTGCCATTACGTCCTCTGCGAAGGCGGCGGCAGACTCGGACTTTCTTTGCTGGACAGCGGCCTGGCGCGGGAACTTCACTTGCATCTTGCTCCAAAAATATTGGGAGACAACGACGCAAGGCCCCTTTTCGACGGACGCAGCCCCTTGCGTATTGAAGAATCCCTGCAACTGCGCATCACCGACGCCCAGCCGTCGGGCAACGACATCATGCTCAACATACGGCCGATCCGGCAAAACGGAATATCCTGAAAACCGGCGGGAGCGTTTATGTTTACCGGTCTTGTCACAGGTATGGGCGAAATGCTCCGCGTTATTCCCGGTCCCCGGGAATCCCGTTTCGTCTTTCGCCCCCTGTTTTCCGCCCCCGCCTGGAGCAAAGGCGAAAGCGTCGCCGTCAACGGCGCCTGCCTGTCGGTGGAAAACTTTGACAGCTTCTCTTTTACCGCCTACGCCTCGCAGGAAACCTTAAGCCGGACCAACTTGAGCGCCCTGACCGCGGGCGCGCGCGTTAACCTGGAACGCGCGCTGGCCCTCGGCGACCGTCTGGGAGGACATCTCGTCAGCGGCCATGTGGACGGTCTGGCCGAGATTATCTCCATACGCCGGGCGGGGTCGTCACGCGCCGTGCGCGCGGGGTTTCCCGAAGCCTTCGCTTCCCAGGTGGTCCCCAAAGGGTCCGTGGCCCTTGACGGCATCAGCCTGACAATAAACCATTGCGGTCCCGATTTTCTTGACGTCAATCTCATTCCGGAAACTCGCGGCGCGACCACCGCGGACATGTGGCGCGTCGGACAACGGCTCAACTTTGAAACCGACATGATCGCCAAGTACGTGGAGCGCATGATCGCTCCATGGCTCGGCGCGTCCGCGAAAAGCGGCCTGACTATGGATTTTCTGCGCGAACGCGGATTTTAGAGCATTTTCAAAGTGAAAAGGCTCCAGGGCGTGTTAACGCTATAGCGACACACTCAGGAAAAAGGACCCACCATGCCCATTTGCACGACTGAGCAGGCCATTGAAGAGATCCGGCAGGGAAAAATGATAATCCTGGTGGATGACGAAGACAGGGAAAATGAGGGAGACATCACCATTGCCGCTGAATTCATCTCTCCCGAGGCGATTACGTTCATGGCCGTTCACGCGCGGGGCCTCATCTGCCTGCCCCTTGCTCCTGAATGGTGCGACAGGCTGCAACTCCCCCTTATGACCAGGCGCAACGAATCCAGCTTCGGCACCAATTTCACCGTCTCCATTGAGGCCCGCCACGGCGTCACCACCGGCATCTCGGCGGCGGATCGGGCCAGAACCGTCCAGGCGGCCGTGGCCGACGACGCCAAAGCTGACGATATCGTCACCCCCGGGCACATTTTTCCTCTACGCGCCCAGAAGGGCGGAGTCATGGTCCGAGCCGGACAGACGGAAGGCAGCGTGGATCTGTCCAGGCTGGCCGGGCTCAAGCCGGCCGCGGTCATTTGCGAGATACTCAAAGATGACGGCACCATGGCTCGTATGCCGGATCTCAAGATCTTCGCCGAAAAACACGGTTTATCCATCGCCACCATCAAGGATTTAATCCGTTACCGCATGCAGTCGGGTCTTTTATCCATCAAACGGCTGGCCGAAGCGAAAATGCCCACCAGATACGGTGAATTCCGCATCGTCGCGTATGAGAACGATCTGCATTCCGAAACCCATGTGGCGATCATCAAGGGCGCGCCCGTTCCCGAAACGCCCACCCTGGTACGCGTGCACAGCGAGTGTCTGACCGGCGACGTGCTCGGATCGTTGCGCTGCGACTGCGGCGGGCAAATGGCCGCCGCCCTCTGCAAAATCGAACAGGAAGGCGCCGGAGTCGTTCTTTACATGCGGCAGGAAGGCAGAGGCATCGGCCTTGCCAACAAACTCAAGGCATACGCCTTGCAGGACAGCGGCCTGGATACCGTTGAGGCCAATCAGAAGCTCGGATTCAAGGCCGATTTGCGCGATTACGGCATCGGCGCGCAGATTCTCGTGGATCTCGGCGTACGCAAAATGCGCCTTATGACCAACAACCCGACTAAAATCGTCGGGCTGGAAGGTTACGGACTGGAAGTGATCGAACGCGTGCCGCTGGAACTCGACACTTGCGAATACAACGCCGCCTACATGAAGACAAAGAAAGAAAAACTGGGGCATCTGCTCAAACTCTCCGGGATCCCCTCAACCTGTTCTTCGGCCAAATGGGAAAATTCCGCTAAAAAATAACCGGAAAAACGCCTCCGGCCACGGCGGCGCGTGTTCTCCCGCTTTGTCGCCGGAGGCGAAGCAAAAGACTTGTACAGTCAATTGTCCTTTTTTCCGGGAGGTCGTCCCCCGGACCTTGCGGAGGGTATGCCTCCGCGCCCCATTACGACGTTATCCATGCAGGAGCCGTTATGCCGCACATCAAAACGATAGAAGGAAAACTCAACGCCCAGGGCCTGAAAATCGCTCTGGTCGCCAGCCGCTTCAACGATATTATTGTCGATCGCCTTGTCGGCGGGGCTGTGGATTATTTCGTCCGCCACGGGTTGGAGCGGGAAAATCTCACCCTGGTGCGCGTTCCCGGAGCTTTCGAACTGCCGCTGGCGTGCCGGAAACTGGCGCAAAGCGGCAAATATGACGGCATTGAAGCCTTGGGGGCAATCATTCGCGGCGCTACCCCGCATTTCGACTTTGTGGCGTCCGAGGCGACCAAAGGCATCGCCGGCGTGTCCCTGGACACCGGCGTGCCCATCGGATTCGGCCTGCTGACCACGGACAGCATTGAACAAGCCGTGGAACGGGCAGGCAGCAAGGCGGGCAACAAGGGAGCGGAAGCGGCCGCCGCCCTTCTGGAAACCATACGCGTGCTCGAGCAGCTCTGATATGGCCAATAATAAAAAAACGCCCCGGAGGCTGGAACGCGTATTCGCCTTCAACGTGCTTTACGGGCTGTGTTTCACTCCGGCAGCGTCCGAAGCGGAGTTGCTGCGGGCTTTTCACCTTTCTCCGGACAGGCCGGACGTCATAAAAGACGAAGACAGCTTTGCCTGGAGTCTGTGTTTCGGCGTCTGGAAACACCGGGAGGAGCTTGATCGCGCCATCGCCGATTTTTCCCAGAACTGGAGGGTGGAACGCATGGGCAAAGTGGAAGCGACCCTTTTGCGCATAGCGATGTTCGAACTTACGCGACAAAAGGAAGTGCCGCCCAAGGTGGCTATCAACGAAGCCATTGAACTTTCCAAACAGTTCGGCGATGATAAGTCGCGCGCCTTCATCAACGGCATCCTTGACGCCGCCGCCAAAGCTCTTGAAGCCGCGCGGCGCGCGGAAGAAGACCGCCGTATCGCCGCGCCCTCCCGCGAGCCGGGGGAGAAACAGCCCGGCGGATTTTCCCTGTAGCGCCCTCCCCTGAATGTCTCTTGTGTCGTAAGGATTACGCAACCTTTGAAGAATACACAGCCATGAAATACAATCCACAGGAAATTGAAGGCAGGTGGCAGCATTTCTGGGAAGAGCGCGGCTCGTTCCATTGCGACCATACCGGCGACAAACCGAAATGCTATTGCCTGGAGATGTTCCCCTATCCTTCCGGCAACATTCATATGGGACATGTGCGCAATTATTCCATTGCCGACGTGATTGCGCATTGCAAGCGTATGCAAGGGTATAACGTGCTCCACCCCATCGGCTGGGACGCCTTCGGCCTGCCCGCTGAAAACGCGGCCATCCAGCACGGGACCCATCCGGCCGAATGGACTTACGCCAATATAGCCAACATGCGCGCCCAATTAAAACGCCTGGGTTTTTCCTATGACTGGCGGCGCGAACTGACGACCTGCGATCCGGAATATTACCGATGGGAGCAGTTGTTCTGCATCAAGTTCATGGAAAAAGGGCTGCTCTACCGCAAAAAAGCGCCCCAGAACTGGTGTCCGAAATGCAACACCGTGCTTGCCAACGAGCAGGTGGAGGAAGGCCTTTGCTGGCGTTGCGATTCCGTCGTGGAACAAAAGGAATTAACGCAATGGTTCCTGCGTATTACCGACTACGCCGAAGAATTGCTGGCGGATCTGGACACATTGGCGCGGGGCTGGCCGGAACGCGTGCTCACCATGCAGCGCAACTGGATCGGTAAATCCACCGGCGCCACGATACGCTTTGCCGTCGAAAACGCGTCATCCCACATCACGATATTCACCACCCGCCAGGACACGATATGCGGCGCCACCTTCATGAGCGTCGCCGCGGCCCATCCTCTGCTGGAAGAGCTTATCGCCGGCTCGGAAAACGAAAAAGACATCCGCGCCTTTGTCCAAAAGATTCTCGGCATGGACAAACGTGAGATGAACAGCGAAAATCAGGAAAAAGAGGGTGTATTTACGGGGCGTTACTGCATCAATCCCTTTACCGGCGAACGCATGCCCGTTTGGGTGGCCAACTTCGTTCTGGCGGAATACGGCACCGGCGCGGTTATGGGCGTGCCCGCCCATGATCAGCGGGATTTTGAATTTGCCCGAAAATATTCACTGCCCATACGCGTGGTCATCCAGCCTGAAAACGCGCCGCCCCTCGATCCTGACGCCATGGAGGAAGCCATGACGGATGACGGCATTATGACGAACTCGGGACAATTCGACGGCCTGACCAATGAAGAAGGCAAGCTGCGCGTGGCGGACCGGCTTGAGGAAAACACTCTCGGCGGACGCGCCGTCAATTGGCGTTTACGCGACTGGAACGTGTCGCGCCAGCGCTATTGGGGAACGCCCATCCCGGCCGTTCATTGCGACAGTTGCGGCGTTGTGCCGGAAAAAGAGGAAAATCTGCCCGTGCTGCTGCCCCTTGGCGTGGTCACCCATCCGGACGGCCGCTCTCCTCTGCCCGACACTCCCGCCTTTCATGCATGCGCCTGCCCTCAATGCGGCGGCAAGGCCCGGCGGGAAACCGACACCCTTGACACTTTTGTGGAGTCTTCCTGGTATTTTCTCAGATATACGGATCCGGGCAATGACAGGGAGCCTTTCACGGCGCAAGCCATGGACTACTGGATGCCCGTCGATCACTATGTCGGCGGCGTAGAGCACGCCATCCTGCACCTTTTGTACTCGCGCTTTTTCGTCAAGGCTCTGCGCGATTTCGGCTATACCGGCCAATCCGAGCCCTTCGCCAATCTCCTCACACAGGGTATGGTGCTCATGAACGGGGCCAAGATGTCCAAATCCAAAGGCAACACGGTTGATCCTTCGGAAATGCTCGCCAGATACGGGGCCGATACCGTGCGCCTTTTCTGCCTCTTCGCCGCGCCGCCGGAACGGGATTTCGACTGGACGGAATCCGGCATAGAAGGCGCCCACCGCTTCATCAACCGCCTCTGGCGCCTGGTTATGGAACTGGCCGCCGCCGTGCCCGCCCTTGAGCCATGCTCGGCCGCGAAAGAAGACGCCTCGCTGCCGAAAGCTCAGGAGTTGCGGCAGAAAGAACATCTCACCGTAAAGAAAGTAGGGGAAGACATCGCCCGCTTTCAGTTCAATACGGCCATTGCGGCGGTCATGGAACTGGTCAACCTTATGTATCTCGCGAAAGAAGAACTTGCGGCCGACGCCGGAGGCAAAAGAACGCTCGGCTCGGCCATCAGCACCGCCTTGACCCTTCTGTTTCCCGTCACCCCTCATCTGTGCGAGGAACTGCGCAGCCGCCTCGGCTTCTCCTCCCCCCTTGTGGAACAGTCCTGGCCGGTGTACGCTGAAGAAGCCCTGTTCCGAAACAGCGTGACCGTAGTGGTGCAGATAAACGGCAGACTGCGGGGGAAAATCGAAACCGCCGCGGATGCGCCGGAAGAATCCGTTAAAGCCGCCGCCCTGGCTGAAGCCAATGTACGGAAACATCTTGAGGGACTGAGCATCCGCAAGGTAGTGCTTGTCCCGGGGAAACTCGTCAATGTGGTCGCCAACTGATTTTCGCGGCGGCACACGCCCGCGCCGCAGTCGTTCACGGCAGGCGACGCGGGCGGGCATCCGCTGCCCCGCCTCGCTGATGCCGCTGTGTTTTTCCTTTTTTTTCAGCGTGATGCTTGCCGCCTGCGCCGGATATCAACTGGGCAACGAAGGCTCCAGCGTGCTCGGCGATGGGAAAAAAACGCTCAAAATCAAAGGAGTGGACTTCCCCACCCTGCAGCCGTGGCTGCCCTACGCCATCCGCTCCCGCCTGCGCGACGAAGTGAACGCGCGCCGCCTGGCGCGATGGGTGGATAACGGTTCCGCCGATTACGAAATGCAGATCAATGTCCTTTTCTTCACCACCCGCCAATGGATACGTTCTGAACTGGACACCTCCTTATTGTACGACTCCGACCTGACTATTGAAGCTATTATTTATGACGGCAGCACCAACAAGGAAATCTGGCGTTCCGGAAAACTTTCGTATGCCGAACAATTGGAAAAATCGGAAGATCGCGCTGTGGCCGAGGATATCATCACCCAAACGGTACGCATGCTTGCCGACAGAATGCGCAACACGTTCTGAGCCGGGGCAGGCTCAAGGAAATTCTGATGCACCGCCCGGGATTCTCCCTCTGCATCTGTCCGGACAGCCGGCTGCTGCGCGACGGACTTGACGCTCTGCTTGCCTCCCATTCCCCCCAGGGGAACGGCGGCCGCGGCGCGACGTCGTCCACGCCCGGGGAGGGCTCCGCCCCGTCATGGCAACGCGTCAATTTCTGGGCTGACGAAGGATTGCCGAACGCTTTTTGGGAACACCTCACCCTGCAGGGGCTGTTCGCCATGCCCAAGGCGATCATCCTGCGCAACGCCCATACCCTGCCCGCAGACACGCTCAAGCGGCTCTCCGCCGTTCTGATCTCCACAGCCTCACAAGGCGGCTCCGGCCTCATCTGGCCCCTGCTGTGCTTTGAAGTTCTCTTTGAAAAAGGAAAAGCCAAGGTTCCCGTTCACATCGCGCGTCTGCCGTTCTGGCAGACGGCGGAACAAAAAGGCTGGATTGAAGAAATCCCCGGTCTGACCGGCCACGATGTATCCGCCTACATCCGCTCGGCAGCGGCCCGGCACGGCATCTCTCCCTCGCCGCAGGAACTGCGGCGGCTCTCTCTGGCGCTGCCTCCCGACGCCGCCTTCATTCATTCCGAACTGACGAAATTGGCCCTGCTTGCCGACAAAAACGGCCGACTGCCGGATAATGCCCTTGATATGACGGAACACAGCCGGGAACTCAGCATATTTGAACTCATGAACATCATACAGCAAAACGGCGATTCTCCGGCCGCCTGGCGACGCATACTGGAATACCGGCTTTCGGGCGACAACATGGTTTTCGCCTGCATTGCCGTCCTGTTGCGGGAAGCGCGCTCGCTCTGGCAGATACTGGCCGGAGCGCAGACCTACCTCCCCCCCCAGGTAGCCGCGCGAAAAAAAACCGCCGCTCGACAATTGGGTTTTGCCGGCATAGCCCGTTTGTGGGATATTGCCCTTATGGCCGATAAAGGGATAAAAACCGGCGAACGCAGTACGGACCAGGCATTTGAAATGCTCGCGGCCGATCTGTTCCGCCTGTTCGGCCGCCGACGCGGCATGTAAGACAGATTCGCTTCGAAATCATTCCCGCTGCCCCTCATACCCCGGCCCCGGACGCCTATGCACTATCATGGTCACAGAAAACGTCTGCGCGAACGCCTTGCCGACGCGCCCGAAACACTGGCCGATTACGAAATTCTGGAACTGTTGCTGGGTTACGCGCTTTTGCGGCGCGATACAAAACCTCTCGCCAAAGACCTGTTGCAGCGTTTCACCTCACTACGCGGCATTTTTGAAGCGCGTCCCGGGGAATATGCGGCTATCCCCGGCATAGGCGAAGGTATCGCCGGCTTTCTCGCTTTACTGCGCGAATTTCTCTCCCGTTATGCGGAGAGCCCGACGCGCGCCCGCGCGATCCTTTGCTCGCCGCGGGCCGTGGCCGCCATGGCCCGCGAACGCCTGGGCAAGCTCGCTCATGAGGAAATCTGGCTGGCCCTCGTGGACAGACGCAACCGCCTCATCGCCTGGGAACGGATAGCTCAAGGCACTGTGAACGCCTCCACCGCCTTTCTCAGGGAGATTATAGAACACATCCTGGCGGTTAAGGCCGCGGGAGTCGTTCTCGCGCACAACCATCCCGGCGGCGATCCCACCCCTTCCGACGCGGACAGGGAGTTTACCCTCCATATAAGCCGGGCCCTGCGGCCGCTCGGCATCCGACTTGTGGATCACGTGGTGGTGACTGAGAACCGCTGCTATAGCCTGCACGACGATGATTTTCTTGAAAGTTAATCCGCTTGCCTTTTTATGGAGAGTATACATGCCGCGACTTACCAAGCAGGAAAAGCGGGAAATTTTCCGCCATCTTGAGGCTGACAAGGCCCTGCCGGACAAATACCGTTTTCGACTCTTCAAAGATACACGCGAAGTGGAACTGGTATGGAACGGTAAGACGGATGCGGTCTGCGACAGCGTGTTGCCGTTGAAGACCGAGGAACTGACATATCCCCACCTTGATATGTCCGCGCGGGAAGAGGCAGCGTTATGCTCCCCAGCCGCCGTAAGCCGATGCCTTAAGGATTGGACCAACAAGCTCATCCGGGGGGATAACAGGCTCGTTCTCTCTTCTCTTAAAAACGGTCCCCTGCGGGAAGCCATTGAAGCCCACGGAGGCGTCAAGCTCATATATATCGACCCGCCCTTTGACGCAGGCGCTGATTTTTCCATAGCCATTACAATAGGTGAAGCATGCCTCACCGAAAAAAAACGCATCCTGGAGGAAATAGCTTACCGCGATACGTGGGGGCGGGGAGCGGATTCCTTCATCAATATGATTTATGAGCGGCTGATCCTTATGCGGGATCTGCTGGCCGAAGACGGCAGCATCTACGCGCATTGTGACTGGCGCGTTAACTCGATGTTGCGGATAATTCTGGAAGAAGTGTTTAAGCACTACCATAATGAAATAATCTGGCATTATACCGGCGGTGGGCGGGCGGCAAGACACTTTTCCAAAAAACATGATTCCATTTTTTGGTATAGCAAAGGGAGTTCATGGATATTTAATGCCGACGGCATCCGCGTACCTTATAAAAAGACAAGCGGCTATGCCAAAGGCGGCATTACCAGCGCAAGCGGAAAACATTACCTCCCGGATCCTTTGGGGACAATCCCTGATGACGTATGGGATATTCCCATTATTAATCCCCTTGCCTCAGAACGCCTCGGTTATCCTACCCAAAAACCCGAAGCCCTGCTTGAACGCATTATCAAGGCATCTTCCAGCGAAGGAGATCTGGTGGCCGATTTCTTCTGCGGTTCCGGCACCACGGCGGCGGTTGCTGAAAAACTGGGCCGCAAATGGATAGCCGTGGATATCGGCAAGCTTGCCATCCACGTCACGCGCAAGCGTCTTATCAACGTGCAGCGGGATTTAAAAAACGCGGGTAAAGATTATCGGGCCTTTGCAATCCTCTCCTTCGGTGGATACGAGGGACGGCATTACGCGGACGCGCCGGAGCGGCGTGGGAAAGAGAACTCCCGACAACCGGCGGGCAAGGAATCGGGCTTTCCGGATATGATCGTGCGCGCCTACCAAGCGGAAAGGGTGGAAGGCTCCCCCCCATTTCACGGGAAAAAGGTCGGGCGTATGGTGGTGGTCGGCCCGGCGGGTATGCCCGTGACCCGCCGCTTTGTCGACGAGATGATCCTGGAATGCCGCAAACGGCGTGTCACCAAAGTGGATCTTCTCGGCTTTGAGTTTTCGGCCGGCCTGTTCCCCGATATGCTGTATAATGCCCATGCCGAGGGCATACATATCGTTCCCAGGCATATTCCCGCCGATGTTTTTGATAAACGGACCGAAGGGAAACAACAGCTGGTCTTTCACGAGGCGGCCTTCATCAAAGCCAAGATCTTGTATGATATCCAAAAAACGCAACGTGTTGCCGTACAACTGACGGATTTTTCCGTCTTTCACTCCTGTGATTCCATCCTTGAAGCCGGATTAAAAAACAAGGGAGGAGGAATCGCGGCGGAACAAAGCCGTATCCTCGGAAACAGCCATAATAAAGACAGCGTTGCCGCCGGCGAATCCCTGTTCAAAAAATGGACGGACCGGGTTGATTACTGGTCTGTGGATTTTGATTTCGGGAGCAGGCAGGGCATTTCCCATACCCCGCCCCGAGAAGGCGGCGAGATCACGGAGTTGTGGGCAAACGAGTATATTTTTGACAATACATGGTGCTCTTTCCGCACCAAACACGATCGCAGACTGGAACTGCAAAGCGCTTTTTACGATTATCCCGAGGCCGGGCGCAAAAAGATCGCCGTCAAAGTGGTGGATGTTTTTGGAAACGGCGCTATCGTCGTTCTTGACGTGAATCTGACGGACGAGAACGCCTCATGCGGTTGAGGCGAGGCATACCTGACCGGGTAGGGTAACCTTGACGGCGCCTTGCTACTGCCGGTACGGACAGGATTACTTTGCGGGAAGGCATGATCGTTTTGGCCTGATATTTGCTTCCCTTATCCTCCAAAGGCGCGCGTTCTCAGCGGCTTTTTTAATAATATATTGATATTCAATGTAAAATTTAATACAGGCGCAATAAGGATGAGGTAGGTCATGAACAAAATTTTGGCGCAAGATGAGGTTGATGCCCTGTTGCGTGGTCTTTCCGGCGGCGATATTGAATCGGAAACCGATGAGGCTGTGGATGAATCAGGGATTGTACCCTTTGATCTTGCCAATCAGGATCGCATCATTCGGGGCCGCATGCCTGTCCTGGAAATTGTCAACGATCGCTTTTCGCGGCTTTGCACCAACGCTCTTTCCAACAGCCTGCGCAAACGGGTCGAGCTCAATCCGCTGTCCATCGATATGACCAAGTTCGGCGACTTCATGCGTTCGC
This sequence comes from Desulfovibrio sp., assembly GCA_031279825.1. Taxonomy (GTDB): domain Bacteria; phylum Desulfobacterota; class Desulfovibrionia; order Desulfovibrionales; family Desulfovibrionaceae; genus Frigididesulfovibrio. Next base: position 16,547 of record JAITHT010000066.1, read on the forward strand.
TCCCGGTACCCACCAGCATCAACATTTTCAAGATGGACCCTTTGCGCGGCAACGCTCTCGCCGTTGTTGACGCCAGGCTCGTCTTTGCCTTGGTGGAAAGTTTCTTTGGCGGCCAGGGAAGTCAGCCCAAAATCGAAGGACGGGAATTTACCCGCATTGAACAAGCCATTGTGGAAAAAGTCATAAAAATTGTCCTTCACAATATGGAAGAATCCTGGCGACCCGTGCATGATATCAGCCTTGAACTGGTACGCTCGGAAATTAATCCGCAGTTCGCTGCTATTGTGCCGCCCAGCGATGTGGTGGTAGTCATTACTTTTGAAGTGGAACTGGAAACAGCCATCGGTTCTTTGACCATCTGCCTACCTTACGCCACCATTGAACCTATCCGTTCAAAGCTCCACGCCAGCTTCCAAACGGAACGTCTGGAGGTGGACCATGTCTGGATGGGCAGACTCAAGGAACGCCTGTTGGAGACTCCTGTCGAAATGAAGGTTCGCTTTGGCGACGCAAAGCTCACCGGCAACCAGCTTGTGCGTTTAAAAGAGGGTGATGTGATTCTGCTGGATACGGATACTGACGAACTGCTCGAAATCACCCTGGCCGGAGTGACCAAGTTCTGGGGAGTCTGCGGCACGGTCAAGGGCAACATGGCCATTCAAATCATTAAGGAAGAGGAACCGAAATATACCTGAAAAGCCTTTTGAAAACATTGTCTCTCCGAGACGCTCCATTATTACTCGAATCAGTTATGCCCCAACATGCAAACCGGACGCGCTGAAATTTCACCCCGTCGCCGATATCGATGCTGTCGCTATCCGTAAGGCGGCCTTGCCGCCTGACGGCTACCGCGACTCTCCCGCGCTCCTTGAGCGCCGCGTCCGCGTCCGTCATGCCGCCGCCTCCGGCCAGGCCAGGGGCGGCAGTTCCTCCATAACCTCCTCTATCGTCGGCATGGGGCGCTGTCCGGAAAGAACGGCGTCCAGGATTTCATACCCCTTCGCCCAGGTGGCGTCCCTGGCTTCCACAGCGTACTGCCCTTCGGCGGCGAATTTCGGCACGGTGCTTGTCGCGTAGGTCGCGGCGGACAATATGCCGTCGTAGCCGCGAGTTTGCGCGAAGGCGTCAAGGCGCGACTGGATCGCGGCCGTGAACGCCACTGTGGCTCTTCCGGCGTTGGAGGAAGCGGTAACGGAGCGGGGCGCGCCGTTTCCCACTCTTTGGGGGTGAAATACCCATCAGGCTTCTTTTCCCATACTTCTATATTTCCTGTGGGACTATAA
>JAITHT010000012.1 GCA_031279825.1 Desulfovibrio sp.
ACCATGCTCACGGCTTGTTGCTTCAATTCCTGCGTATAACGGCCCCGTGGTGCTTTTGCCATAATCCCTCCTCAATAAAGTATGAACTATGGCGTCCATTTTTTCCAGCCTATCTCAAAAACCAATTAGATTAGCGATTTCAACCTGTGTAATTTCAATATCTCCATTTTCTAAGATATGGTAACAAACAATTATATGCCAACCAGAATGTCCGTTATGGCCTTCTCCTCCTTTCCAAGCGTTTATACTAGCCTTTACTTCAAGCCCTACGCCATTTGGCCCTATTAAATCTGGATACCTCTGTCCGCTGAATTCCTTATATTGTGATATGTCAGATAGTTTTCTGGTAAATACATTGGATACAATACCAGAAAAATTATTTCCTTGGATAATAGAAGAAAGATTTGACGCCTATAGCTTAAAACGTGGTAAATATCTGTTGCCTATAGTCAACAAAGCGTATGTACTACTGGTTTCCATTTATCTCTCTCTCGTCGGCGGAACCGGAGTTGCCGGACAACGGCGAAGCGAAAGGGGAAGAGGTGAACGGCCGCAAGCATGCCAAACTTGCAGCCCGAGGTCGAGAGGAAATGAACCGGCGTCGTTCTTGACGGCTTTCCGGGAATATACCCGCTAAATGTGAAATACTATCTTATTCAAATTACTATATATTATAAAATATCAATTAAATTTAATATGTTAAATTGCATTTCTCCGTCAATATACTTTGTGACCGCTGTGTAGGCCATAAACATAATCAATATACAAATAGATAAAAAAAGCGATTTCTTGTAAAAAACAGCGAAATTCAATGCCGCTAATGTTATATATGAAGTCTGTAGCTTGTATGAGAAAAGTAGAAGATATGAAAATACCTTGACAAATAAGGCTTCCCGCACGGTGGCGAAAATCGCCGAGTATAAAATATTTCATTTAATATAAAATAGATAGAATAAAATATTCCTGTGGATATAAAGTTTGTATTGACAGGAATGCGGGGAGAAAATCGTCCTTGTTCACCGGCATCCTTATCGGCTAGAAGCAGTCCATGCAAAAAAAATGGACTGAAATTCAGAGAATTCTAGAAAAACATCTGACGCCAGGGCAATACAAAGTCTGGATAGCTCCCCTTGCGCCCGCATGGGAAGACAAAAAGCTGATACTCTATGCGTCCGGTCATTTTGTAGCGGATTTTATCCAGGGACGACTATTGCCCCTGATAGACAAGGCGGCAAAACAGATCATGGGTGAAGATTGCCTGGTGCAGGTGAGTTGCCGGCAGGCCGAACCGCAATCTCCACACGAGACGAAAAATGCTTATGACCCGCTTTGCGCCCATGGGCCTGCGGCGCCTCAAAGGAGCTTTCCGGACACATCAGGGGAGGGAAGCGCTTTTTCCTCCTCCCTTCCTGCATCGCCGCTTTCCCGATGCAGGGAACATGCGGACGGGAACAGGCAGCCGTCACCTCCCGCCCCTCGTCCTTTGTCCGCGGCGCAATTGTCCCTTCCCCTCCATGTTTCTGAAATAAAAGCCTGTTTTGCTTCCGAATATGTCTGGCGTTTCTCTTTTGACGATTTTGTCGTCGGATCATGTAACGAACTGGCCCATGCCGCCGCCCGCAACATCTGCAACAGCGCATATGGACCGAATCTCCTTTTTTTAAGTTCCGCTCCCGGCCTTGGAAAAACGCATTTGCTGCAAGCCGTGGGGAAGAACCTGTGCGAGTCCTGCAACCGCGCAACGCCCAAGGTGGAGTACCTGACGGCCGAAGAGTTTGCTTCACGTTTCTATTTCTCTCTCAAGACCCAGGATACGAACAGTTTCAAAGCCCGCTATCGGGATATTGACCTGCTTCTTTTAGAAGACGTGCACTTTCTGCAGGGTAAGGAAAAAATGCAGGCGGAATTGCTGGCCACCATCAAATCTGTCCGGGCCAGAGGGGGCAAGGTGGTGTTTACCAGTTCTTTCAGCCCAAAAGACTTGCGGCAAATGGACGAGCAACTTCAATCCCGGTTCTGCGCCGGCTTGCTCTCCTTTATCGATCGCCCCGACGAGCAGACGCGCCGCCGTATCCTGCGCCATAAAGCTTCGATCCATCAGATAATTCTCCCCGATGACGTGGAAGATCTCCTTGCCAAATATGTTCACGTGGATGTTCGCCAGATTGAGAGCTGTCTGCACAACCTTATCCTCAAATCCAGGGTATGCAATTCCATCATTACCGCGCAAATGGCCCGGGAAGTGATCGCCAACTACGTCGGCCTGTCTCCCGCTCTGGATATGGAAAGTATTGTCGGGTATGTATGCCGGGGATTCGGCCTGAGCAGGGATCAGCTTGTCTCCATAAGCCGCAAACAGGAGTATGTGACTGCCCGCAACACCGTTTTTTATCTGGCCCGTAAGCATACGGATCTATCTCTGGCCGCTATCGGGCAATTTTTTAACCGCAAGCATTCCACTGTCATAAAAGGCATCACCAGCCTGGAACAGGAAATGAGCCGCGAATCGCCTCTCGGCAGGCAAATCTCCAGCACCGTCGCCATGATTGAACGCAACAGCCTGCATATTTCTTCAGTACAGTAAAATTTTGAGAGCATTTTCCTGAGGCTGTGGCCGACTTGTAGGCGGCCACCATCGGGTATACGGGGCCTTCAGGAAAAGAACGGGGCATCGCCGGTCACTGCATTTTGGCCAGAAGCGTCTTGCGCGTGATGCCCAGACGCCTGGCCGCCTCGCTTTTATTGCCGCCCGCGTTTTTCACCGTCTGGGCGACGATGACCCGCTCGATTTCCTCAAGGGTCATATCGGAAAAACTCATTCCCCGGACCGCGTCTGCCCTTTCGCCGTCCAGAAGGCACAGTGGCAATTCGCGTTCGCTGACATACTCCCCCATGAGAAGTACCACCGCACGCTCCACGGTGTTTTCAAGCTCGCGCACATTACCCGGCCAACAGTATTTCACCAGCCTGTCCATGGCGTCCGGCGTAAAGCCTTTCACCGTCTTTTCGTTCTTCGCGGCGTATTGCCTGAGAAAATGCGCGGCAAGGATCGGGATGTCCTCGACCCGTTCCCGCAAAGCGGGCAGCGCGAGTGAAACCACATTGAGGCGGTAGTACAGATCCTGCCTGAAACGTCCCTCTGCCACCTCTGCCCCAAGATTTTTATTGGTCGCCGCCAGAATGCGGACATCCACCCTGATCGTCCGATCGCCGCCGACACGCTGAATTTCGCGTTCTTGAATCACGCGCAGCAGTTTCGCCTGCATAGGCATGGGCATTTCACCGATCTCGTCCAGAAAAATCGTTCCGCCGCTTGCGGCCAGAAAACGGCCGTCGCGCCGCTTTTCGGCACCGGTGAAGGCGCCTTTTTCATGCCCGAACATCTCAGATTCCAGCAGGGTTTCCGTCAAAGCGGCGCAATTAAGGGCGACGTAAGGCCCTTTTCGTTTCTTGCTGTTGGCGTGGACAAGTTTCGCCAGTAGTTCCTTGCCGGTGCCGGATTCGCCGCAAATAAGCACGGTGGCGTCGGAGGGGGCTATACTAGCCGTCATATCCAGAAGTCGGCGCATGGCCTGACTTTTACCTATGATTCCGCCGCTGTCGAAGCCGGACGCGAGCATATCCCGCAGCGTCTTGTTTTCATCGCGCAGGCGGGCGTGATCCGCCGCCCTTTCCAGTGTGATCTTCAGTTCGTCGAAATCCAGGGGCTTCGTCAGGTAGTCGTAGGCTCCGGATTTGATGGCTTCCACGGCATCGCCGATGCCGGAATAGGCGGTCATGACAAGGACCGGAATGGCAGGATTGTACGCCTTGATTTTTTTAAGGGCCTCAATGCCGCTGATGCCGGTCATCCGAACGTCCATGAGCACCAGATCGAAGGGTTGGCTTGTACACAGAGCCGCCGCCGTCTCTCCGTCCTCCGCCCCGGTCGCCGTATATCCCCACTCCGTGAGAAGGGCGATCAGAGTCCGGCGGTGGCCACCGTCATCGTCCACCACCAACAGTTTGATTCGCGCGTTTCGCGTCATGAATTCTTCCTTTGCAGAGGGAGGAGCAGCGTGAAGGAACTGCCGGAACCCGGAGCGCTTTCTACGGAGATCTCGCCTCCGTGCTCTTCGACGATCTGATGGACGATGGCCAGACCGAGACCCGCACCGGACACCTTCGTCGTAAAATACGGCGTGAAGATAGACGCCAGAACCTCTTCCGGCATCCCCGCGCCGTCATCCGTAACACGCACGCCGCACATGCTTCCTCCGTCGCGCAGGCCGACGGAGATATCCAGGTTGCCGCCCGCTTCCATGGACTGGACAGCGTTGAGAAAAATATTGAGCAGGGCCTGCGTGAAACGCTCCGCATGCATCGGCACCGGAAGCGGCCTTTCGCTTTCGGCAAAAGAGACGCGGATCCGCTTCGACCGGATATCCGCGTCGGCAAGGCGCAAGGCGCGGCGAACCACCGCGTTGACATCCGTATCGGCAAGTTTCACCGCGCGCGGTTTGGCGAACTCAAGCAACTGCGATACCACGCGGTTCAGACGATCCACTTCGGCAATCATGCTTTTCGCCGCTTCCGCCTCGGCTTCCGAAGCACGCGTTTTCGCCAGCAGAAAGGTCGCGAGCCCTTTTATCGAGCTGAGAGGATTGCGGATTTCGTGCGCCACTCCGGCAGCCAGACTGCCGAGCGCGGCAAGTTTGTCGTTGCGTCGGGATTCCGCCTGCAAGCGTTTCATCTCGGAGACGTCCCGCAGAATAAAAAGATGCCCCAGAAAAAGTCCGTCCTCATTACGAATCCGCGAAGCGCTCACACTGACGGGCGTAACGGCATCATGCGCCTTAAAGGCCATTTCGCGCTCGATCATCTTTTCGTTTCGGGCGAGATCGGCAATGAGCCCCTCCCAGTCGAGGCCGGGAACGGCATGTATCGAAGCGCCGGCAACCTTCACCCTGTCCATGCGCAGCATGGCGAGCGCCGCGTCATTCACCATGCCTATGGCGCCGCCCGGTTCACAGGTGATAAACCCTACGGGCAGGCTGCTCACGACTTCCGATGCCAGGGCGCGGGTATCTTTCAGCAAGCGCCGCGAACGGTGCCAGCCGTCCGCCCAGAACAGGGAAAAACTGCTGCCGATGGCCAATGCGGCCGCCACAAAGGCGGTCGCCAGATTGCTGAAACGTTCCCTGGCGAGTATGGCCTCGTACGGCTCGCTGTCAAAGCCGATCAGGGCGATGCTGCGCGGGAAGAACCGCTCCGCCGGGCCGCTTGCCCGCCGGTCCTCCCTATGCCCCTTTTCCCGGGAGCAGGATACGCAGTGACGATAACCCGGAGCAGGGGAAAAGCTTCTGTACGCCTCAAAAACGGCGCCGTCGGTTCCCCGGATGATACGCCAGGCCACTTCTTTCAGCGCTTTGACGGAAGGAAGCGCCTTTTCGGGAAGGAGCTTCCCGACTTCCCGGGGATTGCTGTGCGCGAGAACCTGTCCCTCCGCGTCAACTACGGCGATGTACAGCAAGCCCTGCCGTCGGGCGGCCGCCATGACGAAGGGTTGCAGGATGTTCGCCTCGCCGCCGAGGGCAATCCCCGTTTTCGTCGCCGCTTCAAGAGCCCATATGAGCGCATCCGCCCTGTCGAGAAAATTGCGGGTGACGTATTCCCTCTCCCTCTCCGAGTTGCGCAGCGCGAGCAAAACAATCGCCAGAGCGAAAACGGCGGAGAGACCGGCGATCAGCCAGGGAGAAAAACCGAAAAGCAATTTTCGGGAATAGAGGGAAAATTTTGAGGGCGCGGCATCCGTCGCCCTGGAAGCGTCTTTGGCGGGCATGGGTCAATTGTGAGTATTTTTCCTTCGATTAGTCAAGTCGTTTGTGTAATCATAGTTAAAAAACAGCTCCGGCGCGCATCGCCCGCTTGCGCAGGCGGGCGCACTGCGTTAAAAAGAACGTTATTCATCATAAACTGTTACGCAGTAACAAAAAAAGACAATATACATTTTAAGGATCAATCATGAGCGGCAACATTGAAGAACTCGGCATCGCTTACGAAGAGGATGGCATTGAAGTCATCAGGGAACTGGATCGGGCCGTTTTGAGCAAAGGCGCGTGGGCGACCTTGATTTTCCGCTACCGGCAATGGGAACCGGCCAAAGAGGCATACGGCGAGGATAAATACAGCATCCGTCGCTACAGAAAGATGAAGGGAGAATACCGGGTCCAGTCCAAATTTACTATTTCCGGCCCGGAGCAGGCCCTCAGACTGATTGACGTCCTGAGGGAATGGACGGCGGAGGCGGCGGGAAAAGGAGAGGAAGCGATACAATGCCGGCCTTGACACAATGGCAATTATTTACGTGAGGAGAGCTTCATGCTTGATCGCAAGTTACTGCAGCGCGACCCGGCCGGCGTGGCCAGGGCGCTTGCCCTGCGCGGCTCGCCCGTTGACGTCGTGGAATTCACCGTTCTTGACGGGCGCCGGCGCGCTTTGCTGGTGGAGATTGAAGGCCTGAAAAGCGAAAGGAACGCGGTTTCCGCCGAAGTGGCCGCGCACAAACGGGCCGGTAAGGACGCCTCGCCGCTGATTGAGCGCATGGGGATCGTGAACGCCCGCATCAGGGAACTTGATCAGGCATTGGATGCCGTGCAGGCTGAAGAGCGCGCCTGGATACTTTCCGTGCCGAACATGCCGCATGCGAGCGTCCCCGTCGGCAGGGATGAGCGGGACAACCCGGTGATTCGCGCCTGGGGGGAGCCCCCGCGCTTCCCTTTCGCGCCGAAGGAGCATTGGGAACTCGGAGAAAGCCTGAAGGGCCTTGATTTCGGACGGGGAGCCAAGCTTGCCGGCAGCCGCTTCGTAGTCTGCCGGCACTGGGCCGCCCGTCTGGAACGGGCCCTGGCGAATTTTTTTCTTGACGTCCACACCCGCGAGCACGGTTATACGGAAATGCTCACGCCGCTTATGGTGAACCGCGAGACCATGACCGGCACCGGGCAGTTGCCGAAATTCGCCGACGATCTGTTCAAGCTGGAAAACTGGGACTATTTTCTTATTCCCACGGCGGAGGTGCCGCTGACCAACCTCCACGCCGCTGAAATTCTTGAGGAAAAAGAGCTTCCTCTGGCCTATGCCGCCCAGACGCCCTGCTTTCGTTCCGAAGCGGGGAGCTACGGCAAGGACACCAAGGGACTCATCCGCATGCACCAGTTCACCAAGGTGGAGATGGTGCGCCTTTCGCATCCTGAACGCTCCTACGAAGAGTTGGAAATCATGCGCGGCCACGCCGAGGCGCTGCTGCAGCGCCTCGAACTGCCGCACAGGGTCGTCGCCCTGTGTACGGGAGACATGGGCTTTGCCGCGGCCAAAACTTACGATATCGAAGTATGGCTGCCCGGCCAGAACTGCTACCGCGAAATATCCTCTTGTTCCAACTGCGGGGATTTTCAGGCCCGTCGGGCGAACTTGCGCTTCAGGCCCGCCGGCGGCGGCAAACCGGAATACCTGCATACCCTGAACGGTTCCGGCCTGCCCGTGGGCCGTACTCTGGTGGCCATTCTGGAAAACGGCCAAAGGGAAGACGGCGGCGTGGCCATCCCTGAAGCCCTCCGCCCCTATATGGACGGCCTGAAAGCCATTGAGCCGGACTGATGTCGTTTTCAAACAACAGCGCGTTTACCCGGCATTGCAACCAAGAAGGCAACATGGGCCGAGAGATCCATGCGCCTTGCGCTTGGGCGGGGTTCGGACCTAAATCCGAGCTTTCCGCCCGGGAAAATACCTATAGTTGATGCGGGACAGATGCTCGTCCCCGGCTATTTCGCAATGCATAGCTGTCATAAATGGCGTCTTCAATGCCCTCATCCGACAGGTTGAACCAGCATTGCAAAAGGTACATGCGCAACATCTTCTCAACGCCCATCGGAAAGCGGCCCCGCTGACCGCTCGGATAATACGGCTCAATGAGCGAAACCCACTCCACCCAAGGAATACACTCGTCCATGGCCTTGAGAAACTCTTCGCGTTTTGTCGTGCGCTTGCGCAAACCGTATTCGATATCGCTGAAGCCGGGCTGCCGCATGTCTTACCTCCCGTGAAGTAAAGAGAGTATACAAAAAAAACTCAGCCTATTGGCGATCCTTGGGCGGCGATTAAATCAGCGGTTCCTTAAAAGTTGCTCTTTTTGAACTTCAGAAAGAGAACTGATAAATTGTTTGATTTGTGATTCGTTCATACTATTTCTCACTTGTTAAGAGAAATATATAACGATTTTCGAGACTTGTACATAGATTTTTATAACTTGATGAATTTATTCAGACTTATAAATAATATCAGATTTCGAGAGAAGAGATCAAGAGAACTTATAACAAGTTGAAATTATTGTAAATATATAACTATTTGATTTAATTAAGTTTATAAAAATTAGACAGGAGTACTAGATTGTATAATAGAGCCAAGTTTTTTCATTCCTCGCCTCCCTCAACAGATAACCATTTTTCTTTTCCTTGTCCATTGGCGGCCCGGTCGCTCATCACGCCTTTGCTCCGCCCTACATCCCCAACGGTAGTGATGGGATGGTCCCGCCCACACAAAGCGGGTATGCATAGAACACCTCAAAACCTATGCAAGGAGACCACCCCATGAAGACCGTTAGCACCGTCGGCATTGAGTTGGCAAAAAACAGTTTTTCCGTGTACGGCGTAGATGCCAAAGGTAAGCCGGCGCTCAGCCGTACCTTGAGCCGGACCGGAGTCGTGCGCTTTTTCGCTAACCTACCATCAAGCGGATTGTTCGTACGGATATGACGCCAGTGCGTTACCGGAAACGCGTAGTAGGAAAGTGTCTCATCGCAAGACGTGTTGGCGATCATATACTGGGGATTAAATCAGCGGTTCCCTCAATATGGCCGTAACCGCCTCGCCGGCAGGAGACGACGTTACGCCAACCCATTGATTTATCGTTAGAGACAGCGGGGAAGAAATGCCGTGAAGGGGGCATGGAAAGCCGCGGAGAACGCGCCGCGGCAAGGGAGTTCAGCGGCCTTTCTCCCCCATGGCTTTTTTCAGCCAGGCTTTGATTTCCGCGCCGGGAGCGGATACTCCCTTGATATTGGCGTTTTCTTTGCGAAAGCCCGGCAGAAGGGAATCCGGCAGAGGGAAGGCGACCAGATCTTCCGCTGTTTCCGAGTTGCGCTGGACAAGTCGGATCATGGGGATTTCCCCCCATGAGTCCACAACAAAGTAGCGGGAGACGTCGCTTTTGGAGCGTACCGGCGGAAATTCCGCCCGCCAGTCGTTGTTTCCCCATTCCAGATACATGGTAACGGCGTCTTCCGGGGTCAAATTCCAATCTATATGCAGATGAAGAAAAGGTTTGAGCGCGTCCATGCCGTCTCTTCCCGTCATCAACAGGGACAGGGCCTGATTCTGACAATTTCGATATCAAAGGCCAAGTTCTTGCCCGCCAGAGGGTGGTTGGCGTCCAACTCGATTTCTTCGTCATTCACCCGGGTGACGATAAAATCCATATCCTGCCGATCCACCGTCACCTGGTAATGCGAACCCACATTAGGGTCAACATGGAGAGGCACATCCTCCCGGGGTATGGCGATGACCAGATCGTCCTTGTGTTCACCGTAGGCTTCCGCCATGGGGATATACACCGACATCTTGTCGCCCACCTCTTTGCCGGCGACCGCCGCTTCGAATTTGGGCAGGATCATGCCGTTGCCGAGGACGAATTCCAGCGGCTCGCCGTTGACGGAAGAGTCGAACACGGTACCGTCGTCCAGCTTGCCCGTGTAATGGACAAATACGGAATCGCCTTTTTTCGCACCCATACGGACCCCCTCAGGCTGTTCCCGGCCGTGCGCAGGCAAGCGCGAGAAGACAGCGGCCTTGATCATTATGAAAAAAGACACTCGGCAGCGTGAAAGCAACATACGCGATTTTTCCGGGCGGCGGGCCGCTTCTAGCCGCCTTGAGGAAAAGCCCGGGCATTATTCTCTATGGTGAGCCTGTTCGCATAAAAAGTCAATGGCGGGCAGTTCCCGGTTTGCCGTGATCCAGCGTTGCGCCGCGTTTTTCGTCTCGTCCGATGATTCCCCCGTCCCCCCCCGCCGGCGCGGGCCGCAAGCGCGTTCTTACGGAGTGGTAGCCGCTTTCCTCTTCTTTTCTACAGGATGGTAGTTAGTTTATGCGCTATAGTTCGATATCTATTCGTCATTATTGAATGCATCATGTGGCGCGGAACATGCATTTATGGAGTGCAGCAACGTTAAAACGCTACAGGAGGTTTTCCCCATGACGCGTTGTGAAGCGACCGCGGCGATTATCGCCGCTAAAAAAGCAAAAAAGATGACGTGGAAAGATATTGCCGAGGCTGTCGGCGCAAGCCCGGTATGGGTTACATCGGCTCTTCTGGGGCGCAACAGCATGACGGCGGACTTAGCGGGTAAAGCGGCCGCCGCGCTCGATCTTGATGAAGAGGTGGAGGAAGCGTTGCGGCGGTGCCCGACCAAGGGAGCGATCAGCGATGACATTGCCGCTGATCCGCTGATCTATCGTTTTCAAGAGATAATTTACGTGTACGGCACGACAATAAAGGAACTTATTCATGAGGAATTTGGCGACGGCATCATGAGCGCCATTGATTTTGAGATGGATATCAAACGCCTGCCGGATCCCAAGGGAGATCGCGTGGTAGTGACATATAACGGCAAATTTCTGCCTTACCGCAAGTGGTAGCGCGCGTCACGCGGCATGAAGGAGACTCTTATGCGTTCTGAACACGTCAATACTCCGGGCTGTTTTGCGGATCCCTTTGACAGTGAGGCATCCCTGCTTTCCCGATGCGCCTGCGGGTGCGGCGGCGCTGCGGGGACGCATGATGCGCCGATCAGAAAAGTCCCCGCTTCGGGAGATCGCGAAGGATTGATTGCCCGCCTGGTGGAAAGCGCCGTAACGCGCGCTCTCTTCGGCGGGCACGAACCGTCCCGCCGGGTTTTTATGCGGGCGATGGGCGCGGGAGCGGCCGTCGCCCTGATAGGCGGCATGTTTCCTCTGGAAGCCGCCAAGGCGCTGGCTTCCGAAAAAATCGGCACTTTGGAAAAAAAAGACGTCACAATCGGCTTTATGCCCATTACCTGCGGCACACCTATCATCATGGCCCATCCGATGGGCTTTTACGCCCGCTACGGCCTGACTGGGGCCGTGGTACAAAAAGCCTCCGGCTGGGCCATGATACGGGATTGGGCCGTCTCCGGACAAACTGACTATGCGCACATGCTGGCGCCGATGCCCATTGCCATGACGCTCGGCCTCGGATCAACCCGGATGCCCTTTGTTGTGCCCGCCATTGAAAACGTCAACGGACAGGCCATTACCCTGCACATAAAACATGACAAGGTGAAAACAGCCGCCCAAATGAAAGGGTTTCGCTTCGCCGTGCCCTTTGATTATTCCATGCACAACCTGTTGTTGCGCTATTTTCTTGCCGAGGGCGGAGTGAATCCGGACACGGAGGTGCAAATACGCGTCCTGCCGCCGCCGGAAATGGTCGCCAACCTCAAGGCGGGCAATCTGGACGGCTATCTGTCTCCCGACCCTTTCAACCAGCGTGCCGTTTACGAGAAGGTCGGTTTCATTTTCAAGCTTACCAGGGACCTGTGGGAGGGCCATCCCTGCTGTTCTTTCGCCGTATCGGAAAAATTCGCCAAGGAGGCCCCGAACGCCTTCAGGGCCGTTGTGCACGCCATTATCGACGCGACCCTCTACAGTTCAGATCCGGCGAATCGTAAAGAAATAGCCGTGGCCATCGCCCCCCGTAACTATTTGAACCAGCCGGTTGAGGTAATCGAACAGGTGCTTACCGGAGAGTTTCCGGATGGTTTAGGCAATACGCTCTCCGTTCCGCAACGTATCGATTTCGATCCATTCCCCTGGCAATCCATGGCGGTATGGATATTAACCCAGCTCAAGCGCTGGGGGTATATCAAGGAAGACGTCGATTACCGAAAGGTTGCCGAAAGCGTTTTTCTGGCCGGAGACTGCGCCGCCGTCATGCGGGAAATGGGCAAGGCGCCGCCGGATACCGGGTACAGGAAGCATACTATCATGGGCAAGGAGTTTAATCCGGCGGAGCCGGAAGCATATCTCAATTCATTTTCCATGCGTAAGACATAATCCGCGATACGGGATCGGGACAGCGGCGCTATTGCCTCGCGCCGCTGTCCCGATCCCGGAAACGATTTATGCATCTTATGCATCAAGGCGGCAGAATTATGAACGGTAGAGCTATCATATTGAGTTGCAGCCTCGGCTGTCTGATGCTTTTGCTATGGCATGTGGCAACCGCGGGTTCGGAATTGCCGACGCCGTCGGCCGTATTGAAAGTTGCCCGGGAATTCCTGCGGTCCCCGTTCTATGACGCCGGGCCGAACGACAAGGGTATAGGCATTCTCGCCGCATACAGCATAGGCCGCCTTGCCGCCGGATTCGGCTGCGCGTCGGTCTGCGCCGTGCTGCTTGGCGTGTGGCTCGGGCGACGGCCTATACTTTTCGCGGCGCTGAATCCTTATATTCAGATTCTACGGGCGATCTCGCCAATCGCCTGGATGCCTCTTTTACTCTATTCCGTTAAAGACAGCGGCATCACGGCGTTTTTGGTCGTTTTCATGGCCAGCCTCTGGCCGACTCTCGCCAACACCGCCTTCGGCGTCGCCAATATCAAAAAGGATTATCTGAATGTCGCGGCCATCTTACAGATAAGCCCCTTGAAAACTTTACTCAGGATCATTCTGCCGGCCGCCGGTCCGACAATCGTGGCGGGGCTGAAGATATCCATGGGCAGCGCCTGGGTGGCCGTCATTCCGGCGGAAGCCCTGCTCGGTTCCATGGGGCTCGGGTACTTCGTATGGAACGAGTGGAACAACCTTTCGCTGACAAGCGTGGTTTTTGCCATTCTGGTCATCGGTATTGTGGGCGTGATTGTGGATTTTCTGTTCAGCAGGCTGTCCAGGCGATTAGCCTATACCGACTGAAGGTCGATAAAGGGACTCTCATGCAAAAAGCGCTTCTTGAAATCGATCATGTCTCCCGCAGCTACGCCGTGCCGGGGAAAAAGGAAAAAGTGACCGTATTTCAGGATGTATGCCTGAAAATACACAAGGGAGAATTCGTTACCGTCGTCGGCCACTCGGGCTGCGGTAAATCGACATTACTCAATATTATTGCCGGAATAGACCGCGCCGAGGAGGGCATGGTGCTGGTCAACGGGCGCAGAATAGATTCGCCGGGCCTTGATCGCATGGTCGTTTTTCAAAATTTTGCCCTGATGCCCTGGTTGACGGTATATCAAAATATCCGTTTGGCCGTACAGGCCGCGTATCCCGACTGGGAACAGCAAAAAATAGATGAGCGCACCCGCGCGTATGTGGAAATGGTCAATTTAAAGGGAGCCGAGGATAAATTGCCCGCCGCGCTGTCGGGCGGCATGCGGCAGCGTTGCGGCCTGGCCAGAGCCTTTTCCGTCCAGCCGCCCATCATGCTGCTGGACGAACCCTTTGCCCAGATAGACGCGCTGACGCGCGGGGTCATTCAGGACGAACTGATCCGCATGTGGACGGAGAGCGACGTCACCATTTTTATGGTTACCCATGATGTGGACGAGGCCATTTTACTTTCGGATCGTATATTGCTTATGACGCCCGGTCCCGGCGCGCGTGTGGCGGAGACCGTCGCCATAGAGATTCCCCGGCCGAGAGAGCGTAAGCGCATAATAGAGCACGAGCGCTACTATAGTTACCGGAACAGGATTATCAAATTTTTGGCCGGCGAGTGAAATACAGAAGCCTGCGAAATAGCCGCCTGCGCCTTTCGGGGGCGCGCGGCGCGCAGGCGTCCCCTGCACGCCGAGGAGCGCTTCAAAAGCAGAACGTTCCACGTTCGCGAATATTCCGCCTACTCCTGTCTGCCTGAAGGATAGCTGCCCAGAACACGCAGGCTCAGGCAGTGTTCTTCCAGAGATTCGAGGATCCCAGCGTATTCTTTGTTAAATATATCGCATTCAAGATCGGCGAAAAAAATGTACTTCCAGTTATCCCCCTGAGGCCGCGACTCCAATTTGCGCATATTAATGCTTTTATCGGCCAGACATTGCAGTACCCTGAACAGACTGCCGGGTTTATCGGCCACGGAAAAAAGCAGCGACGTCTTATCCGCGCCGGGACGATCCGCCGGATTGCGCCCCACGACAGCGAAGCGAGTCCAGTTACCGGGCTGATCTTCCATTCCATTGGCAAGCAGATGCAAGCCGAGTTCTGCGGCGAGGTCCGCATGCGCGATAGCGGCCGCCCCCGCTTCTTCGGCCACATGATGGGCCGCCGCCGCGGTGCTTTCCAACGGCGCCACTCTGGCGCGCGGCAGATTGCGCATAAGCCAGTTGGCGCACTGGGCCAAAGGCTGAGGGTGGGAGTACACCACGTTGACGGAAGCCAAATCCCGCTCGCGGGAGAGCAGGCTGTGCCGTATCCGGCAGTATGTTTCCGTCCGGATATGCAACGGGTGTTTCATAAATAAATCAAAGCTCTGGCCGACGCTTCCCTGGAGAGAATTTTCAAGGGGCACCACACCGATATCGCAATCTCCGGACTCCACCGCCTGAAACACCATAGGCAGGTTGTGCTGCGGGTGAAAAGAGGCGAGGCTGCCCAAAAGCGCCCGCCCCGCCATGTGGGAAAAGGTGCCCTCCGGTCCGAGAAAGGCCACTCGCTGGGGACTCTGCAAATAGCGGGATGAGGACAGTATTTCCCGGTAAATGGCCCGCAGGTGGGATTCCGGCAAAGGACCGGCGCTGCAGGTCGCCAGTGTTTTCAAAAGCTCCGCTTCACGCCCAGGACGAAAGATTGGGGAAGCGGCGCTGCCGCGCTTAAGCGAGCCTACGTCCAAACTGAGGGTGGCCCGCTTGTTCAGCAACGCCACCAGAGAACGATCAACCTCGCTTATGGCCGCCCGCAGTTCCTCAAGAGAATGTTCCGGATTTGCCGCCATGCCCGTCAGCCTTCTTTGATGTCTTCGCTGATACGAATACCGAAATGCCGCCCCGCCGTATCCGTACGGCACAAGACCGTATCTCCTTCCTTAAGGGCCGCCACGCTCACGCTTTTTCCCTCAGGGGTAACCAGACGAATGGTTTCGGCATTTTGCAGAAACACCGCTCCGCCGGAAGAAACGCTCTCCTTCCCGCTCCTGACGATCTCCGCTTCCACCATCAACATCGGCCGGCGCTCCACCTTGACTCTGCCCACGACAGCCTGAAAAGCGGCTCCCGTATAATCCACGATCAACACTTCGCTGCCGGCCCTCAATTCGTCGAGGTAGGCGGTACGATCCTCCGGCATAAGGGCATAGGAGTGCACGCCGCCGGCATTCACCCGAAAAGGACGGGAGGCCACATATTCATTGGGCTCGGTTTCAGCGTTCACCAAAAAGGTGAACGAAGCCGAATTACCCACCAGCATCCCTTGGCCGGCACGCATACGGGTAGTGGTGTCCACGCAGACCCTGTGCCCCATGCCGGCATGGCTGATGCGCGTGATAACGGCCGGGGTCAGGGAGACGGCGCCGGATTCGTTCTTGACGGCGGCTATAATAGCCTTGAGGTCCGGCAGGGCTTCCCGAAGGATCACCATGGCTTCCACTCCATGCTCCAGTACTCCTCTGGCGAGCTCGGCTTCTTCCAGGCAGCCCACCTCCACAGCGATACCCGGAGAAGAAGCCAGAAGATTCTCCAGGGGAATGATCTCCCACCCGCCGGCCAGGACCACCAGACGGGAGAGTTCCGACAAGGGTTCTCCCGGCCCGGCGGCAGAGCGGCCGCGGGCGGCACGGACAAGTTCGGCTGCCCGTTCTTCATCGGCTTTGCCGCCCAAAGCTATTCTATCGACGTCCGATTCCGCGAACACGGCGCATCTGGCCAGACTTCTCGCGGCGGCTACCTTGTGATCCGGCACAATCAGGCCGTCCACTCCGGCCTCCAGAGCTCTGGTAATGTCCTCAATGACATAGGGGATTGAACGGTAATATACCCGGCGCATCAGTCTTCACCCACCACGGAAAGAGCCTGTTCAACCGTCCAGCTGGCGTGCACAATGCCGGAAAGAGCGGCCACCAGCATCCGCGGACGGGAATGCTGAAAGACATTGCGGCCGACGGACAGACCGGCGGCCCCGGCGCGTATGCTGTCATGCACCAACTGAAGAAACTCGCGTGTGGATCCCATCTTCGCCCCCCCGGCAATGACAACAGGGATACAACAACTTTCAACCACATGAGCAAAACTGTCTATATTGCCGCAGTACGGCACTTTGACGATATCCGCCCCCAGTTCCACGGCCACCCGGGCGCAGTGAGCCACCACATCCGGATCGAAACCATCCGTAACCAGCGGACCACGGGCGTACACCATGGCCAGCAGGGGAAGCCCCCAGTCCTGGGCTTCACTGGCCACTCGCCCGAGATCGGCCAGCATGGTCCCTTCGGCCACATCCCCTATGTTCAGATGTACGGAAACGCCGTCCGCGCCCAGCTTCAACGCGTCTTCCACCGAAGCGACCAATGTTTTGGAATTTGCATTGGGCGACAGATTGCTGCTGCCCGAAAGATGCACGATAAGCCCGATGTCGCGCCCGCCATGACGATGGCCGCAACGAACAAGTCCCTTATGCATGAGTACGGCGTCGGCGCCTCCCTCGGCCACTTCGCTCACCGCGATTTTCGCATCCACCAGACCGGGGATGGGGCCGACACTTACCCCGTGATCCATGGGCACGATAATGCAGCGTTTGGTGTTGCGGTTAAAGATCCGTTCCATTCGAATGGATTTCCCGATGTGCATAGCTGTGTTTCCTTGTGGCGGGGAATACCCCGGTTTGTCGACTCGTCTCTCCTGCCGGATGAACGGAAAGTGTCGAGCTTACGCCGGCGGAACAATAAAAAAGCCGCCGGCCTTACGCCCGCGGCTTTCGAGAAGTTGGTTTCGTCTGATTATGCAGTTACACCAATCCTCCACCGCGGGCTTTGCCGAACCAAAAATAAAAGAATCCGTAAAAAAACGGAGAAGGTTGCGCAAATCGGGTGGAAAAAGTTGTCATCATCAATATCGCACGCTGTTACTTAAAAAATAGGGAAAAGATGCTTCATGCGCGAAACACACGCTGCATGATAGCGTATGTCTATACCGGCGACGGAAAAAAGTCAAGCGTCCGCGGCTTTTTTTCACATTGTCCGCATGGTTGTTCCCGCCCGCGTCGCAACAGTGTGCGTTTGCGGATAGCGCCATGTCATGCGTCGCCTATTGACAGAATACAGCGGACACCTCCGCCATTACGTCGCCGACGGGTAGCTGCTGGGGGCATTTAGCCTCGCATTCGCCGCAATGCAGACAGCGGTCGGCCATTTCATCCACTTCAAGCACCAAATGCTTGTACACATATTGAATATGTCCCCGCGCCGTTGCATCGTCCGTCAAAAAATAATCGTTATACATCATAAAATTTCTGGGGATATTCACGCCCCGCGGGCAAGGCAGGCAATAGCCGCAAGCGGTGCAGGGAACTTTGATCCGGCGCGAGAACTCACCGCGGACAGCCTCTATGGCGGCCTTGTCTCCATCTGTCAACGGTCCGGCGTTACAGGCGATGCCGAGATTTTCCTCAACATGTTCCATACTGCTCATGCCGCTTAAGACCACGGATACTTCCGGCTGGTCCCACAGCCAGCGCAAAGCCCAGTCCGCCAGGGACCAATCGGGTCTGGCCCCGGCAAGGCGGGCACGCAAAACCTCAGGCATCTGGTTAATCAGAAAACCGCCGCGCAGGGGCTCCATAATCACCACGCCCATGCCTTTTCCGGCGGCCGATTTGAGCCCGGCTTCCCCCGCCTGATACTCCCTGTCCAGATAGTTGTATTGAATCTGGACAAACTCCCAGTCATAGCCTTCTACTATCTCCTGAAAAACGGAGAAGCGATCATGGAAAGAAAAGCCCACATGTCTGATGCGACCGTCTTTTCGCGCTTCTTCAAAAAAACCCGCGAGATCGGCTGCTTGCATGGCAGGCCAGTAACGGGCGTTCAGAGTATGGGCAAGATAGAAGTCAATGTGCGCGCTTTGCAGACGCTTCAACTGCATATCCAGTATCCGATTCATGTCCGCCCGTGTTTTGACCAGCCACGTGGGCAGCTTGGTCGCCACCTTGACCCTGTTCCGGTAGCCCCCAAGCAATGCCTTGCCCACCATGGGCTCGGAAGCGCCGGGTTCAGCAAAGCCCCCACTCCCGTGATAGGGCCAGGCCGTGTCCAGATAGGTGACTCCCCGATCAACGGCCCTGCGGATCATGGCAATGGCCAAGTCCTCGTCGATGCAGGAAGGATCCGGGCCGGCAACGGGCAGACGCATGCAGCCGAAGCCCAGGATGGAAGCCGTTTCGCCTGTTTTACCCACAAGTCTCTGGTGCATGGAGTGTGTTTCTTCTATGATTGATAGCAATTTCACAATGAAACCGCTGATGATTCTGAAGCATTACCCTTACTCCTTTCCAGGTCAAGAGAAAAAATTGTGGACAAAGCGGCATTGACAACGATGGTTTCGTGAATGTTCCCCTCTTCCCTTGCTCCTGCTCTGGTGTTATACGCATACACGCGCTTTTTTTCCGCCGGAAAACGCTCCTCTGTCCGTTTACCGGCGCAACCCGGACACTTGCGGAAACAGCGTATGTTCGCAAAGCAATATACAGGACGCCGGGTTTTCATTACCGGCCATACCGGCTTCAAAGGGACCTGGCTTACCGCCTGGCTTTTGGAACTTGGTGCCGTAATCGCGGGCTATTCCCTCGATCCGCCTTCCGAGCCTTCGGGATTCGCCTCACTCTGTCTGGAAAAACGCATCCTCCACATGCACGGCGACGTACGCGACAGAACCGCTTTGGCAGAAGCCGTAGCGTCCTTTCAGCCGGAAATCGTCTTCCATATGGCGGCTCAGGCTCTGGTGCGGCCTTCTTATGAAAATCCGGCTCTGACCTTTGAAAGCAACGCCATGGGGACTCTGCATCTGCTTGAAGCGGTGAGGTTGACGCCTGGCGTGCGGGCTGTCGTCTGTATCACCAGCGACAAGTGCTATCGTAACAATGAATGGGTTTGGGGATACAGAGAGAACGACCATCTGGGCGGCGAAGACCCTTACAGCGCCTCCAAGGCTTGTGCGGAAATCATCGCCCACTCGTATTTTTCCTCCTTTTTCAGGGACGGCCCGCGTATAGCCACAGTACGGGCAGGAAATGTCGTAGGCGGCGGGGACTGGGCCGCCGATCGCATTGTGCCCGATTGCGCAAGAGCCTGGGCGGAACAGCGGGCCGTCACCATACGCAGCCCTCTGGCCACGCGGCCCTGGCAGCATGTGCTTGAACCCCTGTCCGGTTATTTGTGGCTGGGAGCACGGTTGTCCATGGAAAAAAAAGCCATGGAGGACGTTCTGCCCCTGAACGGGCAAGCCTTCAACTTTGGTCCTGCCGCTGATGTCAACGCCACGGTGGCTCAGGTGGCCGACGCTCTGGCAGGACACTGGCCCGGCTTCACGGCTTCCATGGACGCCTGCGGACAAGCGGGGAAAAAAGAATGCACCCTGCTCAAACTCTGCTGCGATAAAGCGCTGACCCATCTCGCCTGGCGAGCCACGCTTTGCTTTGATGAAACCATCGCCTTCACCGCCGCCTGGTACCGCGAATATTATACCGCCTTGAAAAGCCGGCGCGGCGCGGCCATGTCCGACGCCGACTCCGGGGATATGTACGGCTTTACCGCCAGGCAAATAGCCGAGTACAGCGCAAAAGCCGCGCGCGGGAATCTGCCGTGGACGCGATAGCCGAAGGAGTGACGGCAAGTTCCATCCATGGCGTATATTGTCATGAACTTGCCCAGATAGAGACGGAAGGCGGCCCCGTGTTGCATATGCTGCGGATTGACAGCCCTCTGTATACGGGATTCGGCGAAATCTATTTTTCCACGATCCTGCCGGGAGCGGTCAAGGCATGGAAGCTCCACCGCCTCCAGACGCAACTTTTTGCCGTACCCTCCGGGCTGGTTGAAGTCGTCATCCACGATGCGCGAGAAAATTCGCCGTCACGCGGCGCCGTCGCATCCTTTCTGCTGGGCAGGCCGCATCATTACCGCCTGTTGCGCGTTCCCCCATTGCTCTGGTATGGCTTCACCGCCAAAGGGTACGTTCCGGGGATATTGGCCAACTGCGCGGATATTCCCCATTCTCCTGACGAGTCGGAACGTCTTCCCAAAGACTCCCCCCGTATCCCCTATTCCTGGAACAGGTGATGCGGCATGGGCATGCAACGGGAAGCGCCTGCAGAAAAAGACAGGAACGCGTCGCCTTCAATCCCCATGCGCTATCTGGTCACGGGCGGACTGGGCTATGCCGGGGCATGGTTCACAAGCGCTCTCGCCGCTGCCGGACATGAAACCTTCGTGCTGTCCCGTAAAACAGGGGTGCCCGCGTTGCACGCCAACCCTTTGCCGGGGAGGGCAAGACCCTCTGATGACGCGCTTCCCTATACCCTGATCCAGGCGGATCTGGAGAAACAAGGTCCGGAAGAACTGGCGGCGCTGCTGCCGGACGGCCTTGACGTCGTGATTCATGCCGCCAGTTTTAACGAAAGCTTTGCACAGGACTACGGACGACGCGCTTTGATCGTGAACGCCCTCGGCACCCGGAACCTGCTGGACGCCCTTATCGTGCAAAATACGAATTCCGCGCGGCCTCTCCCCTTAGTGCTGTATATCAGCACCGTCCATGTCTATGGCGCATCCCACGGGCATATCACGGAAAACAGCCCCTTGCGGCCCCGGAACGACTACGCCCTGACGCATCTGTTCGGCGAGGAATACTGCCGCATGTTCATGCGCGTCCATAATCTGCCCCTCATCGTCATCCGCCTGAGCAACGGATATGGCGCGCCCAAAACGGCAGACAGCACGAAATGGTATCTGCTGTTGCACGATTTGTGCCGCAACGCCGTCAGCCGGGGCCGGATCGTCCTGCGCTCCGATCCGGCCATTCGCCGTGACTTCATCTGGCTGGGAGACGCGGCCGCGGCGGTGAAAGCCCTTTCGGGCAGGCCGGATCTAAGCGGCGGAATTTTCAATCTTTCTTCGGGGGCAAGCCTCCGTCTCGACGAGGTCGCACGGCGGGTGTGCGCCGTCGCCTCGCGCTTCTTTCGCAAAGACGTACCGCTGGTGCTGGAGGGTGAACAGTATTCCGCAAGCGAACCGAGCTTCTTGCATGTGGATAACGCCGCTATACGCGCCGCCTTGAATCTCTGTTTCCATGATCGCATGGAGGAGGAAATCCTTGCTCTGTTGTCATTGCCGACCGCAGGGCAAACCGTCGGCCTTCCGTAAAAGACGCCGCCGCGCGGGGTCCCTTAGCACGACGCCCGCGCTTCGTCCGATCGGCTCATGGGCTTTCATCAGAACCTCCTTTGTGGTCTGAAACCCCGGCCGAAAGGCCATATAGCCCCGACCCCGCCATGAAGGGCAGGGTTTCTTTCCGGGAAGGACGCAGCTTGGCTTTTGCCCGGCGCGGATGGGGGGCATGGGGGGCGCGAGCCCTACAGTCTGAGCGGAAGCTTGGGAGGGGGCAAACCCCTCCCAAGCGCGAAACGCGAAGCCCTAAGGGGCTTCGCTACCTCATTTGGATACATAGGCCATTGGCCTATGTATGAAATCACTTGTAGTAAGGAGGCTTTTCCCATGGCGTCGGCTGTTACATTTCTTCTGCAAAGCGCTGTGCTCGTGCTGATCTATACCCTCTGCTCCCTGTTCGTGACGTGGACGCATTTTCCCCTCCCCGCCAACGTCCTCGGCCTTATCATCCTGTTTTGTCTGCTATGCGCCGGAATAGTCAAGGAAGAACACATTCAAAGCGCCGCGGGCTTTTTTCTCAAGCATCTGGTCTTTTTTTTCATCGCGGTAGCCGTGGAGCTTATCGACTGGGGAACAACCTTTTATGATTACGGGCTGATTTTGTTCCTGGCACTCTTCGTCAGTACGATCATTCCTTATTACTCCGTAGGCGTCATGATGCAAAAATTCATGAAGGGGAAAAACTGATGTCTCACCTTATTACGCTTTTTTTCATCCTGCTGACCATGATCGTGTATACTCTGGCCAGACGCGTTTATTTCACGTACAAGTGCCACCCGCTGCTTAACATCGTCGCGTGGAGCGTGTCCGCAATCATCGGCTTTCTGCTGATCTTCGATATTCCCTACAAAAAGTACGCACCGGCCAAAGACATCATCTTCCTCATGCTCGGTCCGGCCACAGTGGGACTGGCTCTGCCCCTGTATCGCTACCGCGCCGTTCTGAAACGCCGGGCGGCAGTTCTTATAGGCTCCGTTGCCGTCGGCTCTCTGCTGACCATGCTGTCCGCCACGCTGATAAGCAAAATCGGCGGCCTGCCCAGAGAAGTGGTCATATCCATCATGCCTAAAGGGGTATCTGTTCCCTTTACCTTGGAAATAAGCCAGATGTACGGCGGCGTTCCCGCCCTGGCGGCGGCTTTCGTCGTGGCCACAGGAACCTTGGGCGCCGTCATCGGCGGTTGGCAGATGACATTTTGCGGCATAATCGATCCTGTGGCTCGAGGACTGGCCCACGGCACGGCCGCGCATGCGCAAGGCACGGCCACAGCCCTGATAGAGGGGGAGCAGCAAGGCGCCATGGCGGGCCTTGCCATGATTCTCGCCGGCATACTCACCGCCGTCTTTTCTCCCATGGTGGTATTCTTGCTGGATGCCGTCTGATGCCGATTGCACATGCAACCTGCCTGCCTGTATCCGGCCTTGGATCGCGACGGACGGCGCGCCGAAAGGCAAAGCCGACATCCGCACAGCCGCCTCACTTCAGAAATTGGCCTAATTTCGCTATCACTTCCCGCATATCCAACGGTTTACTCACATGGGCATGCATGCCCGCCTCAATGCATCGCTCCACATCTTCGCGGAACGCATTGGCTGTCATAGCCACGATGGGGACGTCCCCGGCCCACGGATGATCAAGTCCGCGTATGTGGCGCGTCGCTTCGTAGCCGTCCATCACGGGCATCTGTATGTCCATAAAAATCATACTGTAGCGTTCAGGCTCGGCGCTGAACATGCGCACGGCCTGTTCGCCGTCCAGCGCGCACTCAATGCGTATGCGGGTCGGTTCCAGCAGGCTCTGCACGATCTCCCGGTTAATGTCCACATCTTCAACCAACAGCAGACAATACTCCTCAAAACAGGGAAATTCCTCCTTCGCGTCCGCTGTATCCAGGCAAGTCTGCAGAGCTTGCGCGCCAAGGCAAGTGTTGATGCAATCGGCTATATTGGAGGCAAACAGCGGCTTAGGCAGGAATTTATCAACGCCGGCGGCTTGGGCTTTATCCGCCAACATGCTCCATTCGGCGGAAGAGACCATGGCGACGACGGCCGGCCCCGCATCACGCCCTTTTATCCAACGGGTCAGATCAAAGCCGTCCATGCCCGACATTTTCCAGTCCACAAAGTAGAGATCGTACTGCCCCTGCTGCTGAATCATCCCGCAGGCTTCTTCTCCGCTGGCGGCCACATCGCAGGCAATACCGAGTTGCTGCGCCAATTCGACAAAATACTCCAGCATGGCCGGATCATCGTCCACCATAAGCACGCGAATATTGTCCCAGTTCACATCCGGCTTGAGCAAACTCCGCTGCAGCTTGGAACCCTGCATGGCCCGTATGGTAAAAATAAAGGAAGCCCCCTGTCCCAATTCTGATTCCAGCCAGATAGTACCCTCCATCATCTCCACTATTGTTTTCGAAATAGCGAGGCCAAGACCTGTGCCGCCGAACTTGCGGGCCACCCCGCCGTCGGCCTGCGAAAATGATGAGAACAGTTTTGCCTGGTGCTCTTTGCTGATGCCAATCCCCGAATCTTTTATGGAAATACGCAACGTGCACACGCCGTTGTCGTCTTTTCCCTCCAAACGCGCGTCGCAGTGAACGCTTCCCCCTTCGGGGGTAAACTTCACCGCGTTAGATAAAAGATTAGCGATAACCTGCGCCAAACGTTGCTCGTCGCCGATCAGATTGCGCGGCATATTCTGATCGATACGCACAATAAGCTTTTGCTGTTTTTCCTCGGCTCGAAAAGTGATAATGTCGATTACTTTTTGCAGCATCTTTTCAAAAGAAAACTCTTCGGGAAAAAGTTCAAACTTGTTCGCCTCAATTTTCGACATATCCAGAATATCATTGATAACGCCAAGCAGATGCCTGGATGCTCCCGCTATTTTTCCCAGGCAATAGTCTTTTTTCTCCATATCGGCGAAAGAGGACTTGGCGATGGTCGTCATGCCGATGATTGCGTTCATGGGGGTACGCATTTCATGACTCATGCGGGCCAAAAATTCGCTTTTCGCAAAATTGGCGCGTTGCGCTTCCTGTGTGGCTAGGGTGGCCTGTTCCGCCAAAAGTTCCGCTTCGCGGTTTTTTTGTTCGGCAATCACAATCATCTTCTTGAAATTGCTTACCATATGGCGCAGCGCTTGCGCCAGCGCGCCCACCTCGTCTTCCCGCCGGACGGACAGAGGCGTGTCCATATCTCCATTCGACACGGCGACGGCATAACGTATGGTGGAGGTCAGCGCGCCGATCACCCCGCGCATCGTCCACCAGAGAATACCGGCCAGCATCAGGAAGAACGCGACGGCGAGTGAAAGGTTTATCCATGCCAGGCGGGTTGTCGGGCTGTAAAAATCTTTTACGGGACAAGCCGTAATAAAAAACCAGTCGGTGGAACGAGCGCGTTCGACAAAAAACAGGGAGGGCGTCCCGTCGAGTTCATCTTCAAAGACGTCGCTGCCGTCGGCCATGCCGACAAGACGCTGCCGCAAGGCGTCGGGAATATTCCGCCCGAGGGCGCCGTTTTCCCTGTGTCCGATAATCGCGCCCTCGCTGTTGACAATCATGGCGTAGCCATAGTTCCCCAACAGGCTGACCGGCATGACGTAACGGGAATTTATTTCATCGACCCGCACGGCGGCCATGAAAACGCCGATAACCGGCCCTTCTTCCGCGTCGCGAACCGGAATAGAGATAAAAACGGCGAGCCGCCCTGTCTGGCGGCTTTTTTCCACTTTGGAAACAAAGCTTCTGCCCGCCATTCCCTCTTTGAAATATTCCCGGTCGGCCCTGTTCGCTCCCACGCTACCGGAGGTGCTGGCCACAATAATTCCCTGAGAATTCAGGGCAATCATGCTGTTATACAATGGCTGGCGTTTAATCAATTCATGCATTTGCGTTTCAAGATCCGCCCGATTGCCCTCTCCCCGCAAAAAAAGCTTGACGGTCGGCTCCGAGGCGAGAACGGACAGGTCAAGATGGGCGGTGGAGATGACCAGATCCACAAATTCGCGCAAACTACGGGCGGCGCGTCGGCCATCGTTTAAGGCGGCATCGGTGATGACGTCGTCGGCCGCATGATAACTGACGTATCCCGCGCCTAGTCCAAGGGAGGACACAGTGCATAAAATAAGGAGAAACAGTTGCATCCGTATTGTTGTCATGCCCACTCATTGATGTCCGGCTAATGGGTAAGAAAAAAGTCCAAAATCTCAATGGAATTGCCCAAAGGATCCATCGTGGTCTTTGACAAGGGTTGCATCAGTTAAAAAGTGTCGTCAATTAATTTTTGCCCAAATAGCGATGCGCCTGATATGCACAGCAGCCAAGAATGATGACGTGTTCTTGGCATATCTTCTGGCGATGCCTCTTGTACGCGCCATGTCCTGATTGCCTCCACGCGCTCCGGCCGCATGCGGATGCACCTTGATGTGGCTTGCATCTATCATCAGCCATTCGCAATGCGGCAATAGCCATAAAAATTTTTCAACAGCCTGAGCCCGGCCCTACCGCTTTTTTCCGGATGAAATTGCACGGCCCAAAAGCCTTCTCGCCCGTACGCCGAACAAAATTCCCGACCGTGATAGGTGGTTGTTATCACCATATCCGGCTCGGGCTCCGCATAGTAGCCGTGCACAAAATAAAATTCCGCATCCGCCGCTATGCCCTCAAAAAGCAGGTCAGGCCGTTTAAGGATGTAGCCGTTCCAACCCATATGGGGAATGCATATGGGCTCTCCCTCCTCATCCTTAAGAGAGGATTCGAAACGCACACATTTACCCTTAACCAGTCCAAGGGTCCTGGTTTGCGCCTCTTCACTGTGTTCCAACAGAATCTGGCAACCAAGACATACGCCTAAAAGTGGTTTGCCCTGACGCACCAACTCCTTGAGTACCTTGTCCAAACCCGTACGCGTCAAAAGTTCCATCGCCTGCCCGGCTGCGCCTACACCGGGAAAAATCACTCCGGACGCCGTCAACAGTTCTCCGGCATCCGCCGTAATCCGAGCCGGTATCCCCTGAGAGACGAGCCCTCTCAGAACACTCGTCTGGTTTCCCGCCTCATAATCCAGTATCGCCAGCATACTGCCATACTCCTGTCTTGCGACGTGAAAAACTGACTGTCCACGCTCAGGCCCTATAAGCCGTTGTCTGCCGAGATAGCGACATCATGTTCCTAATGTTCCTATGCCAAAAAAACGACGGGCATTGTTCCCGCAGATGGTCCACAGATCGGCGGGCGCCATTTGACGGGCTTCGGCCATAGCAGCGATAGTGTACCCAAGATTGGCGGGTTCATTACGCTTGCCGCGCAAGGGTATCGGTGAAAGATACGGACTGTCTGTTTCCACCAGCAGACGATCTTCCGGGACGTCCGCCACGGCCTTACGCAAAATGGCGTTGGCTGGAAAGGTGACAGGACCCGGAACGGAAAGATACCAGCCGTTGCCGACTATGCGTCCGGCCATTGCGCTGTCTCCGCCGAAGCAATGCCAAAGAAGGGGATAGCCGGAGAAACCCTGTGTTTCGAGAAGCGCGAAGGTTTCGGATTCGGCATCGCGACAGTGCACGACCACAGGGAGCGAGAGTTGCCTGGCAAGGGCCAATTGTTTGATAAAGAATTTTTTCTGGATTGCCGGCGGACACTCTTTCCAATAGAAGTCCAAGCCTATTTCGCCAATGGCCCGGATACGGGTATCACTTAATACGGCCTGACGGATTTTTTCAACGACGTCGCAAGAAAAGAGATGCGCTTCCGTAGGGTGGATGCCGAGGATAAAAAAAACATGGGGATGCGCGTCGAACAGACTCTTATCCCTTTGCCAAGCCTCCGGGCTGAGAAATACTTGAATGATCTGAGCGACTCCGGCGGCTGCTGCACGTTCAATCACCTGATCAAAATCAGCGTTGAAGGCTCTGCCGTTAAGATGGGCATGAGATTCGACGCCCGTACGGGGAAGAATCGGCGGAGGCTCGGCCACCAACTGCTTTTTTTTGCTCATGGCAAGTCTTGCCTGTACTTGAGAGATTGACGCAAGGTTTCTTTATCCATAAATTTCACTTCCGCGCCAAGAGGGATGCCCTGAGCCAGTCTGGAGACGCGAATACGGCCGTGACGAGTCTGAATACGACCTCGGATGTACGAGGCGGTATTTTCCGCTTCCACGGTGGCGCCCAAGGCGAGGATGATTTCGGTTATCTCTCCCTGATCAAGGCGCTGATCGAGAAGTTCCAAATCAAGACCATCCGGATGCATGTTATCCAAAGGGGAAAGAAGCCCTCCAAGAATGAAATACTGCCCCCTGTAGAAGCCTCCCGCATCCAGGGTGAGCATGCTGTCCCAATCCGTCACCAAGCAAAGAAGGTCACGTGATCGGGAAGGATCGGCGCATACAGGGCAGGGATTTTTATCTGAAAGACATCGGCAACCGTCACACAGATGCAAATTGTCACGCAAATCGTGAATGGCTTCGCCAAGGCGCCGGGTTTCAGCCTCAGGCCACTTGAGAAATGCCATGGCGCAACGCAAGGCTGACTTCGGTCCAAGGCCGGGCAGCCGCGATAGTTGATCAACCACAGCCTTAAGAGGCTCGGGGAGTTGGTACACGGCATCTCTTCCAAAGTTGCAGGGTTATGCGCAAAGTACGAAAAAAGAACAATCCCTTCAAGGTATTTCTCCGCCGCATTGCCCTCGTCGCGCTCAAAAGAGGCCGGGAATTTTCAGGCCGCCGGCCAGAGAGCTTACTTCACGATCGGCAAGCTCGCGGGACAGTCGCAGTGCCGTATTAACAGCCGCAACGACAAGATCCTGGAGCATTTCCACATCCTCAGGAGCGACGAGATTTTTATCTATGGCAATGGAGCGTATTTCCTGCCTGCCCGTGCAGATTACCCGGACCATGCCGCCGCCGCTGCTGCCTTCCACGATTTTTTTACTCAAGGCTTCCTGAATCTCTACAAATTTAGTCTGCATTGTCTGCGCCTGGCGCAGGATGTCTCCCATGTCCTGCATATCCGCTCCTTTATCGTATCTGTCCGTAGTCGATAATCTTCGCGCCAAATTGCTCCTGCAGTTCTTTAACCAAAGTATGACGCAAAATATCGGCGTGCAGTTCTTCCCGATTTTTGCGCATTGCGGATCTTGTCTGAATCTCCAGAGGAGGGACGGTGCCGCGCCAAAGCAAAAGCAAACGGTTGAGGGCCTCCTGCGCGTGAGGATCCTGCAAACGTTCGGCGGAAAAAACATCCTGTGCCGTGAGCACAAGAGTGTCTTGCCGCCAGATCGCCTCTGTATGTCGCAGTAAAGGAATAAACCAGGGAGGAAGCTCAAGGCCGTCGGCCAGAGAAAATACCGTCTGCCAATCCTTATCCTGATCCTTTTTTATAGGGGGTAAATCACCGGCAATAACAGGAGAGTTCCCCTCAACTGCCGGGACAATGTCCGCCACGTCCGTCTTGCCGGCATCCTCGTGAGGAAAAGAATTCTCAGGAACAGCCTGAGGCAGTATATTTTTTTCATGAACAGAGGATGAACGCTCCTGAGCGGAAGGAGCGGATACGGGCGCGGAAGAAAATAATGTTTCGCCTGAAAAATGCCGGATATCGTCAGAATCTTTCGACTCGTCGCCTGCCTGTCCGGCTTCGCCGTGTTGAGCTTCTTGCCTGTAACCGGGAATGTCTTGCACAGAAGGGATTTGCCTGTTGCCCTCGTTGCCGGCCGGCCCTCTTCGCCTGCCCAAAGAAGAAATATTTTCCAAAGAAAGCAATTGCGGCAGTATTGTCAAGTTCAAGAGAAGCAATTCTAGACCCAGAGCCGGTTCCAGACTGGCAAGCACCCGGCGCTGGCCTTCAAGGGTCATTTGCCAACAGGCGTGAATATATTGCAACGAAAAAGCCTTACTGCTCTCCAGGTAAAGCCTAGCTTCGTTCGCCGGCAACTCCACCACAGAAAGCGCCGCCTCGCCGGATTGGCGCAGAATAAACATATTGCGCCACAGCGAAGAAAGTTCCCGCAGAAAAAAGCCCATATCCAAACCCTGATCCAGCATTTCACGCAAGGTAGTACTTACGCTTACTACATCGCTGTTTTTAAACCCTTCAATCATGCGCATGAAGCTTTCCTGGCCAGCCAGACCGAGCACTCCTCTGGCGGCTTCTTCCGTCAGATTGCCTGTTCCCAAAGCTAATACCTGACCAAGCATGGACATGGCATCGCGCACACTGCCGGCGCCGCGTCTGGCGATAAGACGGACAGCTTTTTCTTCATACTGCATCCCTTCGCGTTCAAGCACGTCGGCAAGATGCGCCGTCAGGGCATTTTCAGGCAACGGCTTGAAGACATAATGCTGGCAACGACTGATTATGGTGGAGGGAAATTTATGAGGCTCGGTGGTAGCCATAATAAATGTGACTCCGGCCGGAGGTTCTTCCAGAGTTTTGAGCAGGGCGTTAAACGCCTCGCGCGAAAGCATGTGCGCTTCATCTATGATGAATATCTTATACCGGCCTTCCATGGGGGCATACCCTATAACCTCTTTGAGACGACGAACGTCGTCAATACCCCTATTGGAAGCGCCGTCTATTTCCACTACATCCACAGCGGAACCCGCTGTCACTGCCCGACATAAGTCGCAGATATTACAGGGTTCAGATGCAGGCGCGCTACGGCAATTAAGCGCCTTGGCAAAAATACGGGCTAAGGTGGTTTTGCCCACCCCCCTGGTACCGCTAAAAAGATATGCAGGCGCGATCTTATTCTCGGAAGAAGCCCGCGAAAGAATCGTCCTGAGCGTGTTTTGTCCTACTACTTGGGCAAAAGTCTGGGGCCTGTATTTGATGGTCAGGGCTATCTGGTTCATAGTTTTGCAAACTCTTCACTATCGTTAATGAACTGGAATTTACAGAAAAGGCTACGGTAATTGGACGCAAGAGGTCAATACCCTCACAATTGAATTCCCTATCCTTTTATGATAGGGTGAAAGCTTGGTTTGGGAATACTTTCATCCAGGATACAGCCCGACCCCGCCCAAGCGCAAAACTCATGGGCATGAAGGCCAATGCTACTTTTTGGTTCGCAATGCGCCTTCTCTATTCAAAGTGAAAATACTCTTAGCATTCAAAAATACCTATATACAAGCATTCCCGGTATTTTTTACATTAAACAAGCGTTGATTTTTCCGATATAGAAGCTTTATAGGTCATATTTCTATGGTTATATGTAAATATACGTTAAGACGGCATCTTGAAAAAACTTTTGCCGACAGGGAACTGACTCAATGGTTTGATCCTCTTACCATAGTTGTTGATGAAAACAACGGTATCATACGGGTATATTTCCCACATGCCTTTTTCGGGCAATGGTTCATGAAAGCCAGGAAAGACGATTTTGAACGGCAGGTCGCCTCCCATATACATTCTATGCGGATACTGTACGAAAAAGACTATGCAGTCGCCTATAGGACAACAAAAACGTCTTCAGGCAGAGAATACTCATCGTCGCGAATAGCCTATCCTGCAGACATACAAGACTCTCCTTCTTTTCCTGTTGCTCCTCCCAGACGCCATTCTCCAAACAGCCAAAACAATCTTTCTGCGGAAAATCCGTACTTGCTGCTTGACAGACATACATTCGACACCTTTATCAG
The DNA here is from genome assembly GCA_031279825.1 of Desulfovibrio sp. Taxonomy (GTDB): domain Bacteria; phylum Desulfobacterota; class Desulfovibrionia; order Desulfovibrionales; family Desulfovibrionaceae; genus Frigididesulfovibrio. Next base: position 31,118 of record JAITHT010000012.1, read on the forward strand.
CAACAAAAAAAACGATTTTTCCCTGGCTGCAGCCAGGGAAGCAGTTGAAAAAGTGTTTTCTCCGGCCTATACTCCACTCCTCATATACGGACACAGCGGATCCGGGAAAACTCACCTGCTTGGAGCTATGGCGAATGCTTTACGCCATCAAAATCCCCAGGTGTCTTTTTTCTACGGAGGAACGAACTACCTGCAGCATATCCTCAACCCATCATCCTATTATGTAGATGAACATACTGTATTTATTGATGATATTCAAAAAATATACCACAATCAGACATTACAGGACTCTCTTATTACCTTGATTGATATTTTTCACTCCCTACAACGCCTGTTGGTTCTTTGCAGCGACATCCATCCTGCCAATCATCCAAAAGTAGCTCCCAAGTTGCTTTCTCGTCTCAGCGGCGGTTTGATCATAGAATTGAAAAAACCGGATATCGACATACGCATGCAGTACCTGCAGCAAAAAAATACCGGCCTCAGTCTTGGGCTGAAACAAAAACACATGCTTTATTTAGCACAAAATTATCAGGATATTCGAAGTATTAACGGCGCTCTGGCTAAAATTTCCGTCTATCATTCCTTACATCATAATAAAAATAATATGGAACTGTCCTTTGAGCGCAGCCTGGAAGAACCGTTACCTCACCACGTTCTCTCCCTTGATGATATTCTCGAAATAGTCTCCAAACAATTTTCCGTCAGTACAGAGTGCCTCACCGGAAAAACAAGAGATAAATCAGTTAGCTTGGCAAGACCGGTAGCCATGCTGTTCTGTCGTGAACTGCTCGGTCTTTCCCTCGTACAGATAGGAAAAATATTCAGCGGCAGGGATCATTCTTCCATTCTCTATTCCTTGAATAAAATAAAGATATTTCAAAAGAATGACAAAGATACGCACACAAAGATAAACGCTTTGAAACAAATGTGCCTTACACGGAGGGAATAAGATGACTTTGTTCATATTATGCAAAAAGCGCAGGCGTCTGTTCCCGGGATGTTCTTATAAAGTTTTTTTAAATCACGCTATTGTGTAATTTAGAAACAATTTTACCTCCTCTATAATACTAAATAAGGAAATAATATGTATTTAAAAGTCATTAAAGAAAACGTCATCGAAGGCTTACAAAAAGCCGCCAACATTATTCCTCAGCGTACAGGCGCGGCTTACTTGCGCTCCATTTGGCTGAAAGCGGAAAATAATATCTTGGAGGTGTTGTCCACTGACTCAAGTATAGAATTTCGCGGTTTCTATACTGCAGAAGTGATGGAAAGCGGTCTTGTAGGCGTCCAGGGACGCGCTTTTGTGGAACTTTTACGCCGTCTGCCTCCGGGGCAGATTTCCCTTAAGCTTGATGCAACGACTTCAGCCTTACATATAGAACAGGGAAGACGCAACTATAAATTGCCTATTAATGATGCCACATGGTTCCAAAAATTTTCTGATTTTCCAGAAGAAGGGGCGATCATGTGGTCAGGGGATTTTGTACAGGATATCATTGATCGCATCGCTTTCTGCATTGGTGACGAAGGGTCTGACGCTCTTGCTTGTTTGTCCATGAAGCCCGCCGGCGAAGATGCCGTTGAGGTGGCGGGAATGAACGGACACCAATTCGCTATGATGAGTTTCATGCATGACGATTTGCGTGCGCTGCTTCCTGAAAAAGGGATTTTAATTCAGAAAAAGTATTTGAGCGAATTGAAAAAATGGCTGGGCACAGATGAGATTAATGTCAATTGTGATGGAAAACGTTTGTTTGTGCGTACGGAAGATAAGAAAGAGAGCTTGAGTCTCCCTCTATCTTCGTTCCAATATCCTGATTATTCTGTGTTTTTATCTCGATTGCATGGAGAGGATATTTCCACTCTGAGTATAGATCGAAGTGAAGCTCAGGAAGCCTTGATGCGTATAGCTATTTTTAACTCTGAAAGTAACCGGTGCACGTATTTAGAATTGTCGGAAAAAGAACTTATTCTTACGGCCATGGGGCAGGATACGGGATCCGCTTCTGAAAGTATGGATGTTGAGTATAAGGGAACTATTGAAAAAATAGCCTTTCCCACCAACAATCTTCTTTCCATTATGGATCATTACGCCTCGGCGAAATTGCTGTTTACCCTGACAAGCCCTGAAGGGCCTTGCGGCATTACCGGCAAGGATGACGCTGAGTACCTTGTGATCATCATGCCGATGAAAATTCTGGATGACGTTAATTTCAGCGAAGAACAGGTTTGATAGCAGATGAATACTTCTTCCCTCGATCCTCAGATGAATTACGACGCTTCCAGTATAACCGTTCTGGAAGGTTTAGCCGCCGTGCGCAAACGGCCGGCGATGTATATAGGCAGCACGGATGTCCGCGGTCTGCATCACCTTGTTTATGAAGTGGTGGATAATTCCATAGACGAAGCTATGGCGGGTTTTTGCACAAAAATTACCGTACGGCTTCATGTGGACGGCAGTTGTTCCGTTTCGGATAACGGCCGCGGTATTCCTGTGGATATCCATCCGAAGGAAGGAGTTCCCGCCGTACAGGTTGTGATGACTAAATTGCATGCCGGCGGAAAGTTTGACGATACGTCCTACAAAGTTTCAGGCGGTCTTCATGGGGTAGGTGTTTCTTGCGTTAACGCCTTGTCGGAATCCCTGGAAATCACCATCCGCAGAGGGGGTTTTCGTTATTCTCAGAAATATTCACGCGGTGTTCCTCAAGAAGAGTTGAAAGTGCTCGGCGAATCCAAAAATCAGGGAACGACGGTACGCTTTACCCCGGACGATCAGATTTTTGAGACACTGGAATTTTCTTATGAAATTTTACGCAAACGACTTGAAGAACTGGCATATCTTAATAAAAATTTGGAAATAGAATTCATTGACGAGCGTAGCGGCGATCAGGAATGCTTTCATTTTGACGGAGGGGTAGAGCAGTTCGTCAAGGATTTGAATCAGGGAGAAAACCCAGTCCATAGCGTTATATACAACTATGGGGAATCTCAGGGAATGGTGGCGGAATTCGCCTTGCAGTATAACGCCGGTTATAAAGAAAATACCTTAACCTTTGCTAATAATATCCGCACCAAGGAAGGAGGTTCTCATCTTGTCGGCTTTAAAACGGCTTTGACGAGAGCCATTAATGCCTATCTTAAAAATTCAGAATTGAATAAGAAATTTAAGATGAATCTGTCTGGTGACGACGTGCGTGAAGGTCTGACAGCGATTATATCCGTCAAATTGCCTAATCCGCAATTTGAAGGGCAGACCAAAACAAAGCTCGGCAACAGCGAGGTGGCAGGTATCGTAGGAGGTATCGTATACGATAAACTGAATACTTTTTTTGAGGAACATCCAAAAGATATTAAACTGATTATTGAAAAAGCCGTTGATGCGGCCAGAGCCAGGGATGCCGCCCGTAAAGCCAAGGAACTCGTTCGGCGTAAAGGCGCCCTTTCGGACAACGCTCTTCCCGGTAAGTTGGCGGACTGTCAGAGTAAAGATCCATTGGAGTCAGAACTTTTTATAGTTGAAGGAGATTCCGCCGGCGGTTCGGCGAAACAAGGACGCGACCCTTCAAAGCAGGCTATTCTTCCATTACGCGGAAAAATCCTCAACGTTGAACGGACACGTTTTGATAAAATGCTTGCCAACAAGGAAATCAAAGCCTTGATCACGGCCATGGGCGCAGGTGTGGGGCTTGTCGGCGAAGAAAGCGATATAGATCTTTCCAAACTCCGCTACCATACCATTGCCATTATGACTGACGCCGATGTAGACGGCGCGCATATCCGCACCTTGCTTCTTACCTTTTTTTTCAGGCAGTATCGTGAACTTATTGATAAAGGGCATCTCTATATAGCGCAGCCTCCTCTATACCGGGCTCATTCCGGCAAGTTTGAAAAATTTATTAAAGATGACGCGGAACTTAATGCCTTTCTTCTGGATCGCATTAGTAAAGATGCCGTTGTCCGCGCTGCCAACGGATATATTTTTTCCGGACAGAATATCGTCCGCCTAGCTAAAGATATCGCCTTTATAGGTGCCAGACTGCGCGACGCCGAGTCTGCAGGCATTGCCGAACCTTTATTTATGGCATTTTTGCGCTTTCCCATTTTGCTGGAGCCGTCCTGTTTTTTTGAAGCTTCTGTGGATATGGCGCGTTTTCAGCAGTGGATAACGGATCAGAGTCTATCCATGTCTTTGGAAATGGAAGAAACCGAGCTCGAACAACTTCACAGGATCGTGTTTGAAGATAAAAACGGCCACCGTACCAAACTGAGTCCGGATTACTTCGGATCAAAATTTTACCGACAGGCATGGAAAACCCGTGAAGCCATCGTCGCGCAATGCGGCGGCAGCGCCTTTACCGTTGAACGCAAAGAAAATACCGTTGCAGTACAAGGACTTTTTAATTTGGAAAAAGCCTTGTTTGAAGAAGCCCGCAAGGGCATCAACATTCAGCGTTACAAAGGGCTTGGGGAAATGAATCCCGAGCAGCTCTGGACAACCACTATGAATCCGGAAAACCGCGTTCTTCTTCAAGTAGCCATTGACGATGCAGAAGAAGCGAACGATGCCTTTGAGCAACTTATGGGAGACCGTGTAGAGGCTCGCCGCGAATTCATTGAGCGTAACGCGCTCAGTGTGCAGGAATTGGATATTTAGAAGTCATTTCATAATTTACGATGAAATGATTTTTAACGCCGGACGAAAGTCCGGCGCGCCGCCACAAGCGGCGTGAGCAAGCCGAAACCGCGTTTTTCGGCGAAGCGATCCTCATACATAGGCCATTGGCCTATGTATGAGATCACTTGGAGAGAAATAACGCTTCAAATAGTCGTTTAACGGCGGGCAAAGGACTTTTACAGTTTTGCCGGTCGAGTGGAAATAAAGGAATCCTTATTCATGTCTCAACGTCCGCCGAAAGAAAGCCTGGAAGCAAGACCGGGCGTCAGCATAGAAAAAGAACTGAAAAAATCCTATTTGGAATACTCGCTTTCCGTGATTATCGGCCGGGCTATTCCGGATGTGCGTGATGGGCTTAAGCCCGTACATCGCCGCATTTTGTTCGCGCAACATGAACTGGGGAACAGCTATACAAGGCCTCCTAAAAAATCTGCCCGCGTAGTGGGTGACGTTATCGGCAAATATCACCCGCATGGCGACTCGGCGGTTTATGATGCCCTGGTCCGCATGGCTCAGGATTTTGTCATGCGCGATACATTAGTTGACGGGCAAGGCAATTTCGGTTCCATAGACGGAGATGCTCCGGCGGCCATGCGATATACGGAAGTGCGCATGTCTCGTCTTGCCGGCGAATTTCTTGACGATATTGATAAAGAAACGGTGGAATTCAGGCCGAATTATGACAATTCCCTTGAGGAACCCTCCGTTTTGCCTACCAAAGTACCTAATTTTTTGCTTAACGGCACTTCAGGCATTGCCGTCGGCATGGCTACCAACGTGCCGCCGCATAATCTCGGTGAACTCTGCGATGCGTTGCTGCTGCTGGTGGATAATCAAAACTGTACGGTACGCGATTTGATGGAATACGTGCAAGGTCCTGATTTTCCTACCAGTGGCATGATTTACGCCGGCAAGGGCCTTGAGGACGCTTTCACTACAGGGCGCGGATCGGTTAAAATTCGCGGCCGGGTTGAGTTTGAAACACGTAAGAAGGGCGCGGAAGCCATTGTCATCAGAGAGATCCCCTATGCTTTGAATAAATCCGGCTTGGTGGAGAAAATTGCTCTGTTGGTGAACGAACGCAAAATAGAAGGCGTTGCGGATCTGAGGGATGAATCTGATCGCCGCGGCATTCGCATCGTTTTAGATTTGAAACGCGGCGTCATTCCCGAAATCATCACCAACGCCCTGTATAAATATACTCCCTTAGAAACGTCTTTTGCTTACAACATGTTGGCTGTTGTTAACAATAAGCCGCAATTATTGAATTTAAAATCCGCGCTTGTTTATTTTTTGGAACACCGGCGTGAGGTGATTCTCCGGCGTACCCGCCATGATTTGAAAAAATCCGAGGCCAGGGCGCATATTCTTGAAGGATTGCGCGTTGCTTTGGATAATATTGACGAGGTGGTGGCCCTGATTAGGGCATCGCTTTCTCCTGTCGAGGCAAGGGACGGTCTGATGGAGCGTTTCAGGCTGTCTGAGCCTCAGGCCCAGGCTATTCTGGATATGCGGTTGCAACGTCTCACCGGTTTGGAACACGAAAAACTTCTTGAGGAATATAAAGAACTGATTAAAAAAATTGAATATTTCAAGGCAATTCTTGAAAATGAGGATGTCCTGCGCGGGGTCGTACGCGATGAAATTCGCGAATTAAAAGAGACGTACGCCACGCCGCGAAAAACCGAAGTGCAGCATGACGATTTGGCGGGTATTGATGTTGAGGATTTGATTCCTGATGAAGACGTCGTGATCACTTTGTCCAGGCGGGGGTATATCAAGCGCACCACTCTGGATAACTATCAGCAGCAGCGCCGGGGAGGAAAAGGCATAGCCGGTCTGCACATGGGCGAAGACGATGTGGTGCAGGATTTTCTCACTACCTCCAATCATCAGTTTTTGCTTCTTTTCACCAACAGGGGGCGCATGCACCAGTTGAAAGTGCATCAGGTCCCTGAAGGCAGCCGTACGGCTAAGGGCGTGCATATAGCCAACCTTCTTCCTCTGGACAAGGACGAATGGGTGACGACGGCTTTGACTGTGCGCGAGTTCAATGCGGATCAATATTTTTTGTTTGTCACCAAGAAGGGAATGGTGAAACGTTCAGACGCCTCACTCTATGCCCGTTGCCGTAAAATTGGCCTTAACGCGGTCAGTCTCCGTGATGATGATGAACTGATTATGGTGCGGGAAGTGCAGGATAGTTGTCAGGTGGTGCTTATTACGGAAGCCGGGCTGGCTATCCGCTTCAGTTGCAATGAGGTCAGGCCGATGGGGAGGAGCGCTTCCGGGGTCAAAGGCATTGCCTTGCGCGGCGTGGATAGTGTCGTGGCCTGCGTCATTATGAAAAAGGAAAACGAAGAAAGCTCCATTATGAGTATTTCGCGCAACGGTTACGGTAAGCGAACCAAACTTGAACTTTATCGTATTCAGTCGCGCGGAGGTAAAGGCGTCATAAATTTTCGGGCAACATCTAAAACCGGGCCGGTGATTGGAGCAATGCCGGTTTCTGATAATGACGCTTTGATTCTGCTCACGTCCATGAATAAAATCATCCGAATCGGAGTAGAAGAGGTGAGAAGTATCGGCAGGGCTACGCAGGGGGTGCGCCTTGTAAGCCTGGGCGAGGGGGCTTCGGTGGTGGGTTTTGATCGCATTGATGACGGCGGGGAAGAATCTGTCGCCGGCAGAGTTGAAGAGAGACCTCTGTAAGCGAGACGAAAAACGCGATTTTCGGCGAAGGAAAGAAAAGGAGTGTTTTTATTCCTTGGATCTCGGGGGATCTATGTCGTATAGCGCACTCAAACTGGCTTTTTTGCTGCTGGGTTTTCCTTTGGCGCTTGCCATGATGTTTTTCCTCGGAGGGTACTACGCTCCGAAGGAGATCGGCTGGAAAAGCGATCTGGCTATGGCTGAAAAGGCGCTCAAGGACAGAGACATCGGCGATGCCGAGATGTTCTATGAGCGCTATTTGCGTAAAAATCCCACAGGTGAGCAGCGTTGGAAGGTGTGGGACAGTTTACTGAACATTTCTTTGAATTTTCGTCAGGATAAACTTACGGCCAAACATTATCTGGAAATTATGCTGCTTGAATATGCGGACGATGTGCCCAAACGCCGGAAGATCAGGAAGCAACTGGCCGGAGTGTGCAATGATTTGCGCTTGTATGACAGGGCTGTGGCAATTTGGGAAGCTCTTGTGAAAGATGAGGAGACGCCTGCTGAAGAAAAGGCGGTTTTTTACCGGGATCTTTTTCATGCATACATGCGCCGTCTGGAATTTACCATGGCCACCGATGTTCTGAATCTTTGTTTGCAGTCGGAGATCACACCTGCGACCAAGGCTGATTGTCTTTACGATCTGGCCGAAGCGGAGATGTTTGCGTATGATCTGGAAAAATCCGAAAAGGCCCTACGTTCGCTTTTAGAGATGCCCGCCGCCTCTTCTCAGCGCCGTGTGCTGGCGGTATTTATGCTGGCGGATGTGCTGGAGCAGCAGAATCGTTTTGAGGAGGCCGATCAGCTTTTTACAAGTATCCGGGAAAATTTTCCCAACAGCAAGGTCATTGAAATGCGCATTTCTTCCCTGAAAGGGAGGCAGAGGCAGGCGACTAAAAAATCCGAGCTTAGTCCGGTGCGGAGGCGTTAGAGCATTTTCACTTTGAAAATGCTCTGGCAACCGGCAGCGTAAGCGTCGGCTCTCGTGCACGAGGAGTGGGTGAAACTTGTTTTCGCCGAGTGCGCCGTTTCAACGTTACTCTGCTCTAAGACCCGCTATTTCTGCCCCTTTGATGCGCCGTCGTTGCCGCGTTGCGCCTTGCGGGAAGCCCGTCTGCCCAGCAGAAAGAATATGACCGGCAAGAGAAGCGCGCCCACTATGATTCCCAGGGAGCGAGCCTGTGAAACCACCTGATCGCTGAAAAGCGGCTTGCTCAGGAGCAGGCGCGCGCTGCCGACGCATGTCAGCATGCTCAGTGTGTACCATAAATAGCGCATACATCGGACTCCTGTTTCGCGCGAATACGATTTTTTTTTTCAGCCGAAAATCAATTGTGTAACAGGCGCACATCGTCATAAGGAAAGGCCATGCGCATGACAGTTATCGGCGGGGGCAGTTGGGGTACGGCTTTAGGGCACCTTATAGCGGAAAAAGGCATTGAGGTCACGCTGTTGCTGCGGGATGCCTCACAGGCTGACGCCGTCAATCAAAGGCATGAAAATCCCCGCTATCTCCCCGGTTTGACACTTGACCCGGGATTACGGGCGGAAACAGATGCGAAATCCGGCCTGGCCGGAGCGGACATATGCCTGCTTGCCGTTCCGTGTCAATTTTTGCGTCGTGTCCTTAATGAGCTTGTTCCCCATATTCCGGAACAGTCCATCCCCGTATGCGCGAGCAAAGGCATAGAAAGCGGGAGTCTGAAGCGCATGTCGGAAGTGATGGCCGATATTCTACCGGCGTGGTCCAGCCGCTACGCCGTTCTCTCCGGACCGTCATTTGCCAGAGAAGTGGTTGAAGGCAAGCCCGCCGCCGTGGCTCTGGGCTGCGCCGACGCCTTTCTCGGCGAGGAATTGCGCGGCGTATTTTCCACCAGCCGTTTCCGGGTATATTCCAGTACCGATCTTGTCGGAGTGGAACTGGGCGGCGCTGTGAAAAACGTTATGGCCATCGCTTCCGGTTTATGTGACGGGCTTGGGCTTGGCGATAACGCCCGTGCCGCTCTTATCACCCGGGGCCTTGCGGAGATGAGCCGGCTGGGTTTGGCTCTCGGAGCGCGGCCGGTTACCTTTATGGGTCTTTCCGGTATGGGAGATTTGGTACTCACCTGTACCGGGGCTTTGTCGCGCAACCGCCGTGTGGGCATACGCCTGGCCGCCGGAGAATCTATGCGGCAGATAGTGTCCAGCATGCTTATGGTCGCCGAGGGAATCAAGACGGCTGAAGCCGTTCTTCTTCTGGGAGACAGGTTCGGCGTTGAACTGCCCATTGTGGACGCCATATGCCGTGTGCTTGCGTGCGGCGCGGCACCAAAAGCTCTGGTGCATGAACTCATGACCAGGGCTTTGCGGGAGGAATGAAAGTCTATGCCCGTAGTCATGGGAACCGCCGGCCATATCGATCATGGAAAAACCTCGCTTGTTCGCGCGTTGACGGGAAAGGACTGCGACAGGCTCGAAGAGGAAAAACGCCGGGGCATAACTATAGAATTGGGATTTGCCGAACTTCCCTTGCCTGGAGGGCGCGGTCTGTCCATCGTGGATGTGCCTGGACACGAGCGTTTCGTACGTACCATGGTAGCGGGCGCTGCCGGGGTTGATTGCGTGCTTTTTGTGATTGCCGCCGACGAAGGGGTTATGCCGCAGACCCGCGAACACCTGGAAATATGCGCGCTGCTCGGGATACGCGCCGGCATCGTCGCTCTGACTAAAGTCGATGCCGTGGATGAAGAACTCCTGGCGCTTGCCAAGGAAGATGTCGCGGCCTTTCTTAAAGGCACGATGCTGGAAGGGGTGCCTGTGATTCCGGTTTCCGCGCATAGTGGGCAGGGCATGGACACCCTGCTCTCCGCATTGGTCTCCCTTGAATCCGGTCTGGCGCCGATCCGTTCGCAGGACCTGTTCCGTTTGCCGGTTGATCGCGTTTTTACCTTGCGCGGTTACGGCACAATAATTACCGGCACCATGCTTTCCGGGCAGATAAGTGTGGGGGATATGGTGGAATTTTCTCCAAGCGGAGTAATCAGTAAAGTACGCGGCTTGCAAAGTCACGGCGCGGTCACGGCAAAGGTCCAGGCCGGTCGCCGTATTGCGGTCAATGTTCCTGATGTGGCTGTGGAACAGGTGCGCAGGGGTGAGGTGCTCAGCCGGCCGGGCAGCCTTTTCCCCAGCGAGCGATGGGCCTTGCAGGTCACGTGCCTTGTTTCCTCTCCACGGCCTTTGCGCCACAGGGCGGAGGTGCATTTTCACCACGGCTCGCGCGAAATACAGGCCCGTCTGTATTTCTCCGACCGCGATAAACTTCTGCCCGGCGATTCCTGCTTTTGCGAACTTCGTTTCCCCGAGGCAATACCCGGAGTTTTCGGCGATCGTTGCGTGATACGCAGCTTCTCGCCGTTGCGCACTGTGGCCGGGGGCATAGTGCTCAATTCTCTGGGCGTGAATATGCGCCGGCGCGATCCAGGTTTTGCCGATCGTTGCCGCATGCTTTCCTCCATCAGTCAGGCATCTGACGCGGAGCGTATTCTCAGCCAACTCGTATGTACCGCAGGCGGAGAAACTGGAATTGCTTTCTCCTGCCTGCGTGTGCTTACCAAACTTGATGACGGGCCGCTGGAAGAACTTTTGACGTTTTTATCCGGCAAAGGGCAAATCGTCTGTTTCGACAGGGATCAACGCCTGTATATGGCGGAATGTTTTTTTGAGGAACTCTGCCGCACCTGTGAAAAACGTGTGGCCTCGTATCACGAGCGCTATCCGGAAAAACAGGGTATACGGCGCAGCGAACTGCTCTCAAGCTGGGGGAAAGGCCTCTCTCCAAGACTTGTTCATTGCGTGCTTGAACGCCTTGCACGGCAAGGCCGCTTTATACCTGAGGGAGAGCGCCTGCGTCTGCCCGATCATACGGCTGCCTTCAGCAAAGATTTGGCACCTTTGGGAGATTCCCTGCTTGCCGCCTACGCGCATTCCGGCCTTACCCCCCCCAATCGACATGAACTGCTCAAGACTCTGCAAATCGACAACAAGGATGCCAGATCGCTTTTTGACGCCCTGTGCGCCTCAGGGCGGCTGGTGCGCGTGACAGAGGAGTTATGGTTTGCCGCCGAACATCTGGCCGAGGCGGAAAAGCTCTTACTCCAATGGTTTGAAAACCGCGACAGCATTGATATGGCGGAATTTCGCGGCATAACCGGCCTTTCCCGCAAATATCTTGTGGCGTTGCTGGAATACTTTGATGACAGGAAGATTACCCTTCGCATAGGGGACAGGCGCGTTCTCAGAAAATCCCGGGCGTAGCGGCGTTATGACGCGAATGCGGCGCCTGCGCATATCAATCGTCGGATCCTTATCCTCCGGCGGCGGATTCGCCAATGTCGGTGACACGGTCACATGCCTCTTAACACTTGTGTTAATTAGTCGCCCCTTAAAAATATTGCAACGAGCTGAAATATCTATAAAACCAATAAAAAATACGGCATGTTATCGAATTTCTTCTGCAATCCTTCTCGTTTTCATGCATTATTACAGACATTAACGGGTCTGCCCTTAAGAAAATTCTTCAGGTTGTCAAAGATCATCCGCATGAGTTTGGTCCGGGATTCACTGGTGCACCAAGCCACATGGGGAGTGATGATGCAATTGGGGGCGAAGCGTAATGGGTAATCGTCAGGCATGGGCTCCTGAACGACAACATCCAGAGCGGCTCCGGCAATGACGCCGTTTTCCAGAGCTTCCAAAAGGTCCTTTTCGTTGATTAACGGCCCCCGGGAACAGTTAATGAGAATAGCCGTCTTTTTCATAAGACGTAAAAGGCCCGCATTGACCATGCCGTTGGTGTCCGGGGTCAAAGGACAGTGCAGGCTGACGATGTCGGCCTGCCTGAAAAGATCGACGAGATTCGTAAAAATAAACGGAGCATAGTCAGGCGCCGGTTTCGGCCTGGGATTGCAAGCAAGGATATTCATGCCGAAACCGTGCCCGATCTTTGCAACGGCCGCGCCTATGTTGCCGAAGCCGACAATGCCGAGAGTCTTGCCATGCATGCCGACAATAGGTTTGTCCCAATAACAGAAATGTGTGCTTTTGGACCATTCACCGTTGCGCACGGATTGGATGAACCAGCAAATGTTGGACTGCAGAGCCAACATCAGGGCTATGGTGTGCTGAGATACCGCTTCGGTGGAATAGTCGGGCACGTTGCAGACAGGGATCCCTCGCGCCGCCGCCGCCACCCCATCCACGTGGTTGTAGCCTGTGGCCATAAGCCCGATATAGCGCAGATTTTTCGCTGCGGCTATGTGTTCTGCCGTGATGTGGACCTTATTGGTAAAGATGACTTCCGCATCCCGGATACGCTCCAACGTCTCATGCGCCAAGGTATGATCATAGCTGACGACATAACCGAGTTCGGTAAAATCAGGCCACTGAATATCCCGGCGGATCGTGCCTGCATCAAGAAAGACAATACGGAGTTGAGACATAGAACTTACCTCAAAATTCAGAGCAGGTTACCTTTGAAACGCCGTGCTCGTCGCTTACGGCGAAAACATGTTTTTGTCGCCGGTAGTATCGGATCAATCAGCGCCACCATTGCGACCCGCGTAGGGTAAGCGCTCCTTTTTTTCAGAAAAAAGACGCAAAAAGAAGTGAAAACAGAAAGGGAGGCAGGTCAAAATGCAACACAATAACAATATGTATTTATTTGACCATAGTGTTTACTTGCAAAAGTAAACACTATAAAACCCTGGAGGGTTTTGCGCCGCCGAAGGCGGCGTAAGTCGGCTGAAAGCCATGTTTTTCAGCCGACGATCCTGCAAAAATATACTTTGAATTTTTGCAATTAGACACTAGGAAGAAAAAATACATCGGAACAGACACTTGCGCAGAGTTTTCCTGACAAGGGAGCGCCTCGGGTAGTGCGACGCTGGCTGGGCGCAGTCGCTTTATGCGTCAATCACCCCGATTTTTGTCAGGCGAAGGGACTAACCACAGGTGCAGTTTGTGGTTCAGTTGTTCCACATCTATGGGCTTACTCAGAAAATCATTCATCCCCACCGCTAGACAGCGATCTCGATCATCGGTCATGGCATTGGCGGTCAGGGCGATTATAGGAACAGCGTTCGCCGAGGGGAGCGGAAGCGTCCGAATGGCTTTGGCGGCATCCAGACCATCCATGACAGGCATCTGCAGATCCATAAGCACCAGATCAAAGACATCCGCTTCAACGGCACGCACAGCCTCTTGCCCATTGCTTACGGCCGTTACCTGCACATGATGCCGCTTGAGCAATGCAACAATAATTTCCTGATTAATCTCATTGTCTTCAACGACAAGAATCTTTGCCGATTCAGGCAACGGAGCGACGGCAAGTTGCCGCTCGCCGCGTCCGTGTACGGCCGCGCCCTCACGAAGAGTTTCTTCCACGCGTGCAGTTTTACCCAAGGTCAGAATAAAGGCGAAGGTGGCGCCTTCTCCCTCAACGCTGCTGACGGAGATATCGCTGCCGCCCATGAGTCGGACAAGTTGCTGCGAAATACTCAAACCAAGACCGGTTCCTCCGTATTTGCGCGTCGTACTGCTGTCCACCTGCTGAAAACTGGTAAACAGACGCTCAATGGCTTCTTTGGGAATACCTATGCCGGTATCTGCCACTGAAAATTGCAAAACATACCTGTGTTCATGTTCCTCCTGAATACGGCAAGAAAGGCTCACGTAACCCTGCCTGGTAAATTTGATGGCGTTATTGACGAGATTCAGCAGCACTTGGCGCAGACGCAGAGGATCCCCCATGACGTTACCGGGCATCTCCGGCAGAGAGAGCGTAAACTCCACAGACTTGTCCATCAACAGCATCCGTACGCTGGCCTCAAGTTCCAGGCAGAGATCGTTGAGAGAAAAGGGGATTGTCTCTACGGTCATTTCTCCGGCTTCAATTTTGGAAAAATCAAGAATGTCGTTGATAATGCCCAGCAGATTTTTTGCCGCTCCGGAAATCTTGCTCAAATAATTGCGCTGCTGATCATCGGGATTGGCGGATAAGGCCAAATGGCTCATACCCAGCACCACGTTCATGGGGGTGCGTATCTCGTGACTCATATGCGCCAGAAAGCGGCTTTTAGATTGATTCGCCTCTTCGGCTTTGATGCGCAGGTGAAGAAGTTGTTTTTCCATTTGCGAGCGCTCGGTAATATCCATACACACGCAAAGCAGGTCACTGCTCCCGCCGTTTCCGCTGCTTCTGCTGATAAGCTTCTGTGATACTAAAAAGGTATGTTCTTTGCCGTCGCGTAAAACAAAGGAATATTCGAAAGTGCCGGCCTTGCCTGATGCAAAGGAGTCCTGTTCCCTGGCGAGCATCGCGTCCATAGCGTGACCAAGCCAATCCGCAAAATGCGTCTTGCCTATCAGGCTTCGGCCTTCACCGAAAATTTGCTCAAAGACGGCATTATACATGGTCAGACGACAATCGCTGTCTTTGATAAAGACCATGCCGGGCAATTGATCTATGACCTCCTGCAAATATTTGATTTGCCTCTTGTTGCTATTTTGCAGGTTGACGACACGAGTTACATCTCGGATAGCTATGCACTGAATCTCCTCGTTCTCTCCAAGAAAGAAATGACTTAATTCACAATACGCAGTCCCTTGTTTCGTCACAATGGACATCAGAGGACTGTTGGCGTCCGAGGTTTGCCAGTTTGTCTGTGATACGTCCTCCGGGCTCAAAGGGCGCATGTGCGCGAGATCGATATGCGAGGGCTCCCGCACGTCGAAAATGGCAAGGGCAACGCTGTTAGCCTGCAATATCTCGCCGGTAATCCAATTTTGCAGAACAAACCCGGTTTCGCTTTCCGTAAACACGTTTTCAAAAAGCGCGTCGTTTGCGGAAATTTTCGCCATCATAGAAGCGAGTCTGGCGTCTTCTCTGGTCAGTTTAACGGACACCACGCGCAAGCAGACCAGAATGACCCCAAGCCCCAGACTGAGCAGTACCGCCGTAATCAGAAAACCGCGCCACATGAGTTCGTTTTTTTCAAAAATAATCAGATCTCCCAGAGAAGAACCTGAAGAATTCCTTAAAGGAAAAGAACTTACGGAATAATGATCGTAGTTAAAAAATACAGTAAAATACTTGTCTTTATTGCCCGTGAGGCGATCAGAGATCTGTTCCAGAAAAGATAGAAGAAAATTTTCATCAAGGGATTTTTCCGGAGCGTATACGCAAATATTCTTGCCGGCATCCAGCCACAAAGCAGGGGAAGAGTTTTCCGATCGTGCTTCGGAAGGGGGGGGGATCATGTCCTCATGAGCTTCATTAAGGAGAAAAAGCAAACTCATACTCTGCGGCTTGGACATAACGCGCACGATATCGCCCAAATCAGCGACCGCTTCAATATAGCCAAGGACAGAACCCTGAGAAAAAAGCGCTTTCATCACGCGCATAGCCAATTCGCCGGCCCTTCCCCTTCCCAGGCTGATGACGGAGGCACCGGAACGTTCCGCTTCGGAAAATAAAGAGTCTGGGATGGCGCTCCGCATATTTCCCGGATGCCCGATACCGGCAAGTACGCGCCTCCGCGCATCTATAAACACCAAGGAAGAAATCCTTCGCTCCTCGCGCAGTCGCTCGAATGCCGCTTGGTAGGCCGCTGCCATGCCCCCGGCATCACGGGATTCGAAAAAACCGTACAAACGGGAGTCTGTGGCAATAACATCCAGCAAGCTGTCCATCAGGGCGCGCTGAGAAGTGATAACGGCCTGATAATGGTTCGCCGACGAACGGCTCAGGTCCGCCTGCCCCTCCGAGTATTGGACATACTGAAAGTAAATGACTATACTGGTAAGAAAAAACAGGACAAGCATTCCCACGGAAAAAGAGCCCAGCAACAGCTTGCGGACACTGGGGAATTGTTCTCCAGAGATTTTCCACATTCCGTTGTGCTCCTCTCGTTGGTTACGCCGCTGTGGCGGACTGGCACCGCACACGCTTCGGCGATGTGCCGGTCGGCAAAAAGTTGTTTTGCGAACGGTATAATACTACCAGCCTTATGCCAAAAGCAAGATGGCAAATCGACGCTTGCCCCAAAATTTTTATTCATGTTTCATTGTTGACTGAGGATTTGGAATGCGCGGCATGCTTGCCGCGCCGAAACCGAAACCCCGCGCGCCATGCCTGATACGCTTGAACACTATGCCCCCGCTGTACCCCGGCCCGTCGCCAAAACGTGCATGATCAGCGACTTGGATCTTGGCACCGACGTCGCGGATCTGTTTGTTCTGGCTTCGGCTCAACAGGGACAAGCCCGTAACGGCCCTTACTGGCGTCTGGAATTGCGCGATGCCAGCGGCAGCATCAGCGGAAAAATTTGGAGTCCCCAGAGTCAGTCCTATTCGGGCATGGTGACGGGCATACCCGTATGGGTCAAAGGCCGGGTAACGAGCTACCGGGACAAACTGGAACTGGCGGTTGACTCCATACGACCTCTGGTAGAGGAAGAGTCCGCTGCTCTTGATCTTTCGTTGTTCGTAGCCTCCAGCCCTCTTTCTCCTCCAGCCATGCTTGAAGAGTTGACGGCGTTATGCCGCAAGGAGTTAACGCATAAGCCATGGCGAAGACTCATCCTCGGCCTGCTTTCCGACAGCGATATCGCCGCGCGCCTGCGTCTGGCGCCAGCCGCTAAAAGCATGCACCACGCCTATGCCGGTGGGCTGCTGGAACACACCTTGTCCGTGGCCCGATTATGCATGCGTCTGGCGGATCAGTATCCGCAATTGGATCGTCAAACGCTTCTCGCCGGTGCGGTATGCCACGATCTCGGCAAAATATGGGAACTAAGCTCCGGCCTGGCTGTGGACTATACTCAGGCGGGCAGACTGCTTGGGCATATTTTCCTGATTTTGGAGAAATTGGAACCCGTCATCAAAAAATCCGGATTAGAATCCGGACTGGCTGAGCATTTACAGCATCTTATTCTTAGCCACCACGGCACGCATGAATTCGGTTCGCCACGGTTGCCGGCCACAGCGGAAGCCCTAGCCTTGCATTATGCCGATACTATCGACGCCAAATTACAACAAATACATGTAGCTCTTGCCGAAATAGAAGACAATGGCTGGTCGGCGTATAATACTCCCTTGGAACGTTTTTTATTTCATGCCGCACCCACGCCGAAAGAGTCCGCCCCCCGGGCTGAACACTCGATAACGCGGCAGGCGCCCTCCCAGTCAAAAAACAAGGGCTCTACGGAAAACGGCAACGCCTCGTCGTCTGCCGACACAGACAGCCCTCCGCGCCAGCAACCTTTACCCCTTTTCAGATGATGTTTATTGCGTTTGAAGGCATAGAAGGCTCCGGCAAAAGCACGGTTCTTGAGTGGCTGTGCGATCGTTTCGCCGGACAAGGCGTCTCGTTTCTCCGTACGCGAGAACCAGGCGGCAGCGACATCGGCGAAACCCTGCGCGCTTTGCTCCTGGACGCTCGGCAAACTATCGTGCCGGAGGCGGAACTTTTTCTGTATCTGGCTGACCGAGCCCAACATGTGCGCCAAGTAATCCGTCCCGCCCTTGAACGGGGGGAATTTGTCATCTCCGATCGGTACGCCGATTCCACCATTGTGTATCAGGGATATGGCCGAGGTCTTGATGTTGAGGAGTTATTCCGCCTCAATGAAATAGCTGTGGGCGGCCTGTGGCCGGATATGACCGTTCTTCTGGATGTGGACCCCGCTGTCGGGTTGGACAGAGCCAGGGTGCGTAACCATGAACAAGGAACAGACGTCACCGAAGGCCGTTTCGAAACCGAAGAGTTGAGCTTTCATCACCGAATCCGTCAGGGCTATCTCGCATGGGCCAAACGCCATCCCCGGCGCTTTCATATTGTGGACGCCGCTCTCCCTATGGAGTCTGTACGCGCCGTTATCGTAAATTTTATGAACACCCTGCTCTCACATAGCAACAAATGAAGAAATTCTTGCAGGATATGCTTGCAAATCCTTGCAGAGTATTTCAGAATTACAAAGATTCGTCGACTGTGTAATGGCCCTAAGGCGGGCTTTTCTGGAGGAAGTCATGGCGGGAGGATCGTGGAAAGTTGCTTACGCGGACTTTGTTACCGCGATGATGGCGTTTTTTTTACTCATGTGGATCTTGAACATGGCACCTAAAGAAACCTTGACCGGCTTGGCTGGCTTTTTTCAATCCAACGCCCAAGCGCTGTCCAACACCGTTTCGCCGTACAGCATCTCAAATAATCCGATGGTGCAATACGTGGACAAACTGGACACTCGCGACTTTAAAATGGATGAAATTGAGCAGTCGCACTATGCCATTGCCCAAGCGCTCAAGCAACTCCTCTTGCAAGACGCGCTGCCTTCAAGCTCAAGCGGCATTACGTCGGACGGTATTGGCGTGATGCTGCATATTACCTCGGATCTCATGTTTAAGCCAGGCACTGCGGAATTTACCGATGAGGGCAAAAAAATTCTGGATCAGGTCGTGGATGTCATGCACAAATACAAAGTCTATCTGGTTGTGCGCGGGCATGCGGATTCCTCTGAGAGCGGGGCTCCCGTGTATCCTTCAAAATGGGAACTTTCCGCCGGGCGGGGAAATTCCGCCGTGCGTTACCTGATCGGCAAAGGAATGAACCCCAACTTGATACGCAGTGTGGCGTACGCCGACACCCGTCCGCGGGTGCCGTCAACCGTGCCCGGGGCCGCCGCCTTAAACAGCCGGGTGGAATTCAACTTTCACCGGCCTGAGGTAATGTCGACCATTGTCGGATATTAGCGCATTTCACACGTGAAATGCTTCGCATTACCCAGTAGTCGGTTATGCGCAGCGCCTGCTGTCTTGCCCTGTTTCTCTTGTTTGCGGCTGCGGGGTACGTGCCCGAATAGCGCGCGAGCGGCTTGAGGCACAGGAGGCTATTTCGCACGCATGTTATAGAAGCAATTGTCCATGTGTGGAAAACACGCGCAACGTCAATTCCGGAGAGTCTTTTCTGTCCGAAGCGCCGCTGGTAGTGGCCTTTTGCAGCCAATACCGCATCATGCTCAAGGCTCTTTGGGCAAGACGCTCCAACACGGCTTTGCCCAGACGAGCATCCCGCTCCTGCAAAAGGGCAAAAGCTCCTGAGACCGTGGGCATGGCGCGTAAGGCGGCACAAAGGGATTCCGGCCCCCCGGCCTCCCGGCAATAGCTGGCCAACAACTCCATATCCGCGGAGGCCGCTGTCGCGTGAGTCCATTGCAGACCTTGGGCCAATTTCAGCAATTTTCCCGGAAAACAGACCCAGATGATACAGGTAAACGGACGTTGCACGGCCTCCCGCAGGGAAAAGGCGGCGTAATCCGCCACTTGTATGCCCGCCTGAGGGGACAGCGCCGGGTAAAGCGCAAAACCCAGGCGTTCGCTACGTCGCCCGGTGGCCAATAAGACGGTCCGCAAACCAAGCGCCGCCGCCACATCCAACCCCAGGCGGACAGTGTCCTTCCATGCCTCATGGCTGTAAGGCCGCACGGTGCCTCTGGTGCCAAGAATGGAAAGACCACCTATAATGCCGAGGCGGGCGTTCAGGGTATGCTTGGCCCGCGCCTCGCCGTCAGGCACAGACACCAACAGGTGAAGAGGGCCGGCATAGCCCAGCACGTCGGCCGCCTCCATGGCGGCCATGGCGATTTGCCGGCGGGGAATGGGATTGATAGCCGGCTCGCCTATCGCCGCCGGAAGACCCGGCAAAGTCACCGTACCTACACCTACACCGCCGTAAAGAACAATTGTCCGGGATTCCAGCGTCACCTCTATGGGGCTGGAGTAACCCCCGCCAGCGCCTTCCGGCAAGCGGGGGCGGCATGGCGCGCTTTCAGTCTCCTGTCTCCCTGCATGCGCCGTTTCGTCAACGCCGGGAAGATTCAGCAGCTTTCCCCCGGCAAGATCTTTACTTTGCTTTACGCACAGAGGAAACGGATATGCGGAAGCATGGACAATGATGCGCGCCCCATGGGTCACGTCTGGATCATCGCCGCCGTTTTTAATGATTGAGGCAAAAGCCGTGCTGCCCTCTTTTTTTCCATATGCAACAGGCACGATAAGCCTTGCGGGCGTCGGGAAGGGCTCGCGCCATGCATCCATGCACGGGCTGCCGTCGTCACAAAAGGGTGGCAGAAGCACGGCAACCGTTTCCGGCAACGGTGCGTCAAAAAGCAGATGTACAGCGGCAAAGGCTGCGGCAGAGGCTGCGGTACCGGTGCTGAATCCGTCTTGTAGGGGCCTTTGCATAAAAAAGAGATGAAGACCTCCCGTCCTACCGATTTGAGGGAGGGTAAACAACCTATTGAAACATTACAGAACACATTTCTCAGACATTATTATTCCCTTGACCACAGGGTGGGGGCATATATGCTCTAAAAAAACATCTCATTCTTCAATAATTGCTCACCGCTGTTATCCTCGCCGCCATCGCCGCCGGCATCATATCTTGGGGGAATTGCGGTGATGCACGGAAAGCCTCCGGATAGCGCGCCATCTTCTGAAGAGTCTCCGCGAACCCAGGAGATGCCGGGCGGCACGCTGAAATCATCAGGCGGGTACAGGGGGTCGGCCACTTGTCGGTATTTGATGAAAATAGGCAGAGCCGCCTTGCCGCCGTATTCTGATCTCCCCATGGGAAGGTTATTGTCGTAGCCCACGTAAACGCTGGTGACGAGGTGCGGGGTAAAGCCTATGAACCATGCATCGCGTTCGTCATTGGACGTGCCGGTTTTGCCGCCCATGGGACGGCCGAGCACGCGGGCGGCGCTGCCTGTGCCTCCGGTTATGACGCCTTTAAGGAGATAATTCATGATAAAAGCGTTTTGGGGAGAAATAGCTCCTCTCGTATCCGGTTCGAAACTCACCAGAGTTTCGTTCCAACTATTGTTAATAGCGGTGATGATGCGCGGTTTAATGCGTACGCCCTTATTGGCGAACGCGGTATAGACCTCCGCCATGGTTTGCGGAGTGGTTTCATAGCTGCCCAAGCTTACCGCCAACACGGCGGGAATGTCGCCGGATATACCGAGATCGTGGGCGCGTTGGATGACGAGATCCATGCCCACCTGCTGGGCCACGCGCACGGTGCAGACGTTGCGCGATGCGGCCAGAGCCCTGCTCACGGGCATTGGGCCGAGAAACTTGCCGTCGGCGTTGCCCGGCGTCCAGACTCTGCGAGTATATCTGTCCGGTAAGGCAAAGGGGGTATCGTACACAATGGTGCCGGGCGTGAATCCCTGATCTACGGCAGCAGAGTAAACTATGGGCTTGAAGGAGGAGCCGGGTTGGCGTTTGGCCTGCGTGGCGCGGTTGAACTGACTTTCCGGAGAAAAGGCGTAGCCGCCGGCTATGGCCACCAAATCGCCGCTGTCCACTTCAATGGAGGCTACCGCGCCTTGCAAATCGGGCATTTGTTCAAGGCTGAGTTGGATGGGCGTTTCCTGAGTCACGGCGGAGGAATCGTATGGCGTCGTCGGATTCTTCTTGTTCCCCGGATCAGCGGGAAAACTTATCGGATTGGCCATTCCTTTGCTGCCGACAGCGGATACCCAAACCACGTCTCCGGGCGCGAGCACCTTGGTGGCTTCGCGGATTGCGGCAACCGATGCCGCTGCAATCTTGGGGTTAGGCGTACGGCACCAACCCATGGTTCTGACGTGTATATAGCCTTTGTAATTATTGCCCAGGCTCGCTTCCGCACCGTCCTTGGTCACCTTGAGGATCAGCGCCTTTGTCCAGCCTGCGTTATCCAGACGTTGCGGAGCGAATGCCTGTTTTTTTAAAAAGAGTTCGTATTCCGCAGGAGGGACTTGTTCTATCGGCCCGCGCCAACCTCGCCGGTGATCCGCTTCATTCAGGCCGGCGCGCAACGCATATTCCGCAGCCCTCTGGTGGAGAGGATCCATGGCCGTATATACATGCAGGCCGCCGTTATAAACCGCTTGCTCGCCGTACAAGTCAATGGAGATGCCCAAGCGCTTGACGTTGTCCTCATCAAAAAAGGCGATGAGTTGTCGGCGCACTTCTTCCAGATACCATGAACCTACGGTCCAGGATGGATCCGCCATCCCTTTGTATATCATGGGTTGGGCCACAGCCGCATCATATTCTTGTTTGGAGATGAAGCCCACTTGCAACATGCGCCCCAGCACCCAGAGTTGGCGTTTCCGGGCGGCCTCGGGGTTTGTAAAGGGATTGTTTTCGGAAGGAGCCTTGGGCAGGGCAGCGAGCACGGCGCATTCCGCCGTGGTCAGATCCTTGATATGTTTGGCGAAGTAGGTGCGAGCCGCCGCTTCCACTCCATGGGCGCTGTTGCCGAGATAAATATGGTTGAGATATATGTAAAGAATCTGTTCTTTGGTCAGATACTTTTCCAGATCAAGAGCCAGGAGAGCTTCTCTGATCTTTCTCCGCAAGTCTCTTTTCGGACCCACAACCAATTGCTTCACCAATTGTTGCGTAATGGTGCTCCCCCCGCTGACCGTCTTTACAGCCAGCAGGTTGGTGATGAAGGCGCGCGCTATTGCATAGAAGTCCACTCCTTCATGTGCGTAAAAGCGAGCGTCTTCAGTCGCTAAAAAAGCTTTGACCAGATAGGGAGACATCTCCTCAAGGTTGACGAGAAAGCGTTTTTCACGAAAAAAATATCCCATGATGCTGCCGTCTCTGGCATAGACCGTAGTCACCTGGGCGGGACGGTAATCCTGCACCTTAGTGATGCTGGGCAGATCGTGCGAAGCCCAGACGTATATTCCAAATAAGGCGATCCCTCCAAGAATCCCCAACGTGCTGAAAGAGATGAGCAGAAAAACCAAGATGCGTTTCATAAGACTGTACCTGTATGGCCGTGGGGCATATATGCTGTGTTAAAAATAAGAAGAAGAGGGGGAGGCTTACTCAAGGCCCCAGTCTTTTCTTAAGGCTGAGTGCTGCATCCGGACCGTTGCGGAGGTGGACCGCAACAGCGCGATTCCATGGGCTGGCCCGTATGCCTTTTGAAAAATAAGACAATCCGTTGAGGAAAACAAGGTCAGGCTGCCCCCTATGAGCCAAGCGGGAAATAGAAGACAGTACCATGGTCGGGCACTCCGTGGCAAACGGCATCCGGAACTGCCCAGAAATGCGCATGAGCCGTCAGAGCGCGTCCGTAGCGACAAATGCCGTCCGTTTACCGGAAACAGCGTCATAATGCGTTTTTTTTGTCCTGTAAACAAGGCGCACATGGAGGAGATGAAGTCCGGCCTATTTTCTTCCTCAGCGCATAAGGCGTCTCCTCCCGGTGGCGGCGCGGCCATATCTTGTAGCGGCGCGCTTTCGGGAGATATCCTTTCTTCCTCCCGGGCAAAACTTTCCGTATCGGCCGGCGGGGAGACTGTCGCCAGATGTCTGTAAGGAACAAGCCGGCGCCATTCCGGGAGAGAAAGCGGAAAACTCAAGTACGTCCGTTGCGGATCTGTACGGCAGCAGCCCCCTTTGTCCTCGGCGCACAGCCTGCACAGGGCATCTCCCTGTGCAGGAGCATCCAAAGCAGGCGCAGGGATGAAATTATCCAGTATAAAGTTCATGAGAAACTGCCGCTACGTTGCAAGATTGATGTGGATGTGCGCGGGAAGGTATCTGCGCGTAAGCCGGAGCGGATGGGCGAAAAAAGTGTGCGTACGGGGCGCATGCGTTACGGCGGTGCCTCAATAAAGTATAGTTGCACTGACAGGAGACTATTACCGGATAAGCGCGAGCAATTCGTCCCGCCTTGCTTCCATCAGGGAAGGATCGGCTCGGCTCTCCACATTCAGGCGCAGCAGCGGTTCCGTGTTTGACGAGCGTAAATTAAAACGCCAGTCTCCCATATCCACGCTCAAGCCATCCACAAAAGTCACGGTTTTGGCCGTTTTTTCATAGCGCACACGGACCGCTTCCAGAATTTGCCCGACATTACCTACGCTCCGGTTGATTTCGCCGCTTACCGGGAAAAGGCGCATTCGCTCTTTCACCAATTCGGACAAAGGCTTGCCGCTATGGCTGAGTAATTTGTACAACAGCAGCCAGGCGAGCATGCCGCTGTCGCAATGGGAAAAATCACGGAAATAGTGGTGCGCGCTCATCTCTCCGCCGTACAAGGCATTTTCGGCGCGCATACGCTCCTTCATAAAGGCATGACCGGCTTTACTTTCAAAGGGAATTCCTCCGGCTGCCAGAACCATTTCCTGCGTATTCCAGACAAGACGCGAGTCATGTATGATTGTTTCTCCCGGATGCTCCGCCAACAGCGTTGCGGCTATCAGACCCACCACATAGTATCCTTCAATGAAGTTTCCTTGTTCGTCAAAAAAGAAACAGCGATCGAAATCGCCATCAAAGGCAACGCCGATATCCGCCCTATGCCGTAGTACTGCCAGACTTGTCACCCTTCTATTCTCAGGCAGCAGGGGGTTGGGCACTCCGTTGGGAAACGTGCCGTCAGGCTCCTCATGGAGAGGGATGATCGTGCAGGGCAAACGGGAGAGAATGTCTCGTATGGGCAGCCAGGCGCAGCCATTGCCGGCGTTAATCACTATGGTCAGGGGGGCGAACTGCCTTAGGGTCTTTTCACCGAAATAGCCAAGCAAGTGATCAGTATATTCCGTCCGGAAGGTTTGCCGGCGCGTATTCCCCTTTTTCCGGACGATGGGTAAATCTTTGGAGAGGATGCGATCTCTGACGGCGTGCAGGCCGCTGTCCGCGCTGACAGGCGCGGCTCCGGCGCGCACCAGTTTCATGCCGTTCCAGTCCGCCGGATTATGGCTGGCCGTAATCATAATGCCGCCGTCAAAACCTTGGCTGAACGTGGCATGATATACTTCTTCCGTACCGCAAAGGCCTATATCCACAACCTCTACTCCTCCATCCTCAAGGCCGTTAGCCAGCACCAGAGAGATATCCCGACTGGAAAGGCGCGCGTCCCGGCCGATGCAGACGGTCGTAGGCGCAAACTCGGCGGCAAAGGCTAAGCCGATTTGCCTGGCCAACTCCAGATTGAGTTCCTCGGGTACACGTCCTCGAATGTCATATGCCTTGAAACAGGAAAGGGCTGTGGACATGTGGGCCTCCAAAAAATTGCGATAAGCGTGATTATTCGCCGGCGCGGGCAGGTTCGCTTTCCATAAGCGCAGCAAGGCGTCCTGCAATGCTTTTGGCCTTTGCCCTGCCAATGCCGGGTACCTCACTCAGGGAGTTTTCGCCGGCTGCGGCCATGGCCGCCAGAGAGCCGAAATGCGCGAAAAGCCGGCGAGCCGTTTCCGGACCCACGCCAGGCAGACGGGTCAGTTCTCCCGCAAGGGTAACCGCGGCCCGGGCTTTCCTGTGGCGGTTGATGACGTAGTCATGCGCCGTATCGCGAATGCGCTGCAAGAAAAGAAGCTCTCGGCTGCCGGGCGGCATGTTCAGGGGATTGCTTCTGCCGGGCACAAAGATGCGGTCGCTTACATTGCCTGCCCGCCGATCAGGGAGGTTGGCTTCAGTTCTGGCTTTGGCGATGGAAGCCATAAAAAAGCTATTGCCCGTGCCTTTTTCTCCGAACACGCGTTGCACGGCAGCCAACTGTCCTTTCCCGCCGTCCACCAGCAGCAGGTCAGGCCAGGGTTCTCCGGCCGCGGCGCGCCTTACGGCCCATGCAGCGAGAGCCGCGTAATCGTCTCCGGCTTCGGCCCGGTCTTCCGTCAGGGCGTCATCAAGGGCATAAATTCTGAACGCTTCGGGAAGGGGATTTTCGTCTTCAAATACGACAAGTCCGGCGCGAACCTGTCGTCCGGCGGTATGGGAAATATCCACCGCCTCAATACGCCGCGCGGGTCTGTCCATGCCCAGGTACTTAGCCAAAACCCCGGCCAAAGGGGGGTGAATGGTGTTTTTTATCGCCTCGCGGGCATTGGAGGCGGCCATAACGGACAAAGCATCCTCGTCTCTGCTGCGTGGTTCGGTAATGTGCACCGGTGAGCCTCGGATTTCAGCAAGAGCGGTTTCCAAGGGCGCCATGCCGTCTTCTTGCGCGTTCTCATGGAAAGATGGCTTTTCAGCAACGCGGGAAGCGTTGAAAAGCCCGTCTGAAGAAGAGGCGAGCAGCCAGGGGATCACAATGCGCGGAGGGATGCTTTCTTCAAATTCCCGGCGATTCAGATAATATTGGGTTAAAAAGCCGCGAATTAATTCCGGGGTATCTTCCACGGTGAGTCCGGGCCAGAAATAATTGCGTCCGTCCAGGAGGCGTCCGTCGCGTACAAAGACTATGCCCAAGGCGAGTCCTTCAGGCACCTGGGCCACTCCTACAATATCCAGAGTACGGGTCTCGGGTAAAACCACGGACTGACGTTCCAAGGTGTATTCTACGGTCTTGATTTGGTCGCGCAGGCGCGCCGCCTGTTCAAAACGAAGTTCGGCCGCGGCCAGCGCCATTTCCTCTCTGAGTTTATGCACAAGTTCCCGGGAACGGCCGGACAAGAGCAGGATAGTCTTGTTCAGCAAGGATTGATAGTCTTCGCGGGTCACGGAGAGAACGCAAGGGGCAAGACATTGCCCCATATCGTAATAGAGGCAGGGACGGGTACGATTGGCAAAGGCGACATCACGGCAACGGCGCAGAGGAAAGTATTTGTGTATAAGCTTCCATGTTTCGCGTGCCGCCGAGGCGGAGGCAAAGGGGCCGAAAAAGCGGGCATGCCGGCCTTTGTCCGGATGGCGGCTACGGCGCACTATCTCTATTCGGGGATACGGATGCGCGTTGCCTATACGGAAGAGGAGATATTCCTTGTCATCACGCAAAACAATATTATAGCGCGGACGGTGTTTTTTGATCAGGCTGGCTTCCAGCAGCAGAGCTTCTTTTTCGGTGCTTGTGCGCAATATGTCGATGCCGGAGGAGGCGCGCAGCATGGTACGCGTCTTGGGCGAAAGGGAGGATTCGTCGCGAAAGTAGGATGCGATGCGATGGCGCAGGCGTTTTGCCTTGCCTACATAGAGGATCCGCCCGGCGCTGTCTTTGTATAAATAGACACCGGGTGCAACGGGAAAAAACGAAAGGTCGGGCTTTTCCATAACATTATCGGCGCTGCGCCTGTTTCGGCTCATGTCGCGGAAGAGCCTGTCCGGCAAGAGATCTCCGCGCCGCCGCTTCTTTTTTCCGCGATGGCTCGGGCAGGTATGATGCCCGTAGCGGCGGCGGCGACAATATTGCCGGATACCCCCGGACCATCGCCGGCTACATACAGGCTGGGCAAGGAGGTCTCCAGATTGCCGTCGGTTTCCACCTGGGTGGCGAAAAACTTGATTTCCGGCGCGTACAGAAGGGTTTCTTCATTGGCAACACCGGGAATGACGCTGTTTAGTTGCAGGAGCCCTTCCACAACGTTGGTGACGATACGTTCAGGCAGAGCCATGGCGATGTCGCCCGGAGTGACGTTACGCATGGTGGGCGCTAAAGAACCCTTGTTAATGCGGTTCCATGTGGAACGTCGGCCGCGCTTGAGATCTCCGAAACGCTGCAACAGCGGCTTGCCTCCACCGATAAGCGTGGCCAGCTTGCCAAGGGCCATCCCATAGCCCTGATTGTCGGACACCGGATCCGTAAGCACCACTTTGGAGAGAAACGCGAAATTGGAATTTTCGGATTTCTTGTCGCGAAAGGCGTGTCCGTTGACGCATACGAATTCCTGGTAGTTTTCCAGAGTGACAAACCCTTCCGGATTTGTGCAGAACGTGCGCGTTCCATCGTCATATTTTGCGGTTTGTACAAAAAAAGTAGGATCATAGATGACGCTGGTCAGAGCATGGAGGATATCTTTATGCACTTCAACCCGAACGCCGATTTCGATACCGCGCTGGCTGACGCCGAGATTGAATGAACGAGCGATTTCACTCATCCAGTCGGCTCCCGAGCGGCCGGGGGCAAGAATTACAGCATTTGCCGAAAAGTTTTCGGTAAGCGTGCGCACGCCGCATGCGCGTCCAGCGTCGGTCAATACTCCGGTTACATGCTGTCCGGTAAGGATGGTAACGCCTTTTTGCCTGAGCCATCGGCACATACCGCTTATGTGGCGGGGCAGGAAATCACTGCCCAAATGTTTCTGTTTAATAAGGAGCAGATCAATGCCTGCCCGTTTAGCGTTTCTGCGGATTTCTTCGGCGCTTTCCATATCTGTGGGAAAAACCGGGGCATCCATACCGAAACGGTTGAATATGGCTTCGGTTTCATCAATCAGACACTGAGACTCCGCACTATTCAGAAATTGCGTCAGATCAGTTTTTCCCAATTTATGGATAAAATTCAGTTTACCGTCGGAAAAAAGCCCGGCTCCTCCCATTCCCGAAAGGATATGGCAGGGTGAGCAATGAAGGCATCTGCCTGTATTGCCCACAGGGCAACGGCGTTTTTCCGCCATTTCTCCCCGTTCAAGCAAAATTACGGATAGGTCCGTGTGTTCAGCCAGCCAATAGGAGGCAAAAAGACCGGCAGGACCGCCGCCGACAATAGCTACGTCATATCTGTGGTGGACGTTGTTCACAAAGAGCGACTCATGCTGCAAGAGGATGTGCGGATTTGAGCGAGGCGTTCACTATCTGTTTTAATATTATAGAGCAATTTCAAGATGAAATTGCTGTAAAATGTGATTGATCCGGTATCCTGTCAAGAATAACTATATCACGAATCATTATCATCGATCCCGATTCTGAATATAGAGCATCATTTGCCGCAATACCATCCGTTCTGCAGATTCCGGCAACACATCAAGGGAAGCTCCCGCTGCGATAAGGCGACTATCGGCCAATTCCCGGGTGCGCTGAGCGTATCCCTGCCTATAGATGCACGCGTTCACCTCATCAAGTTCGGCGGAATTGATGGCGTTATCGCGAAAGCGTTGCTTAAAGCACGTCGCTTCCTGTTCCGGCAGAGAGGCGATATATAATTGGAGCGGCGGCGTTATTTTACCTTCCCGGATATCGCCACCCAAGGGTTTACCGGTCTTTTCCGTCGGAAAAAAGTCCAGAGCGTCATCCACTATTTGAAAGGCGACGCCCAGTTCAAGCCCGAAAGTCGCGGCAGCCTGTATCAAAGGTTCAGCCGCTCCGGACAGGATTGCTCCGAGTTCGCAGGATGAACGCAACATCCACGCTGTCTTCCCGGTAATGATATCAAGGTATTGTTCCTGCGATAAATACATGTCGCGCAGGTGGGCAAATTCCGCCATTTCCCCGACGGCTGTTCGCATGACCGCTTCGGAAACACACGCCGTCAGCCGAGCGTCACCAAAGGAAGACACTATATGCAACGCTTTGGCCAGCATAGCGTCGCCGGTCAGGATGGCCGGAGCCATTCCATACAGGATGTGGGCGGCAGGCTTGTTGCGGCGCAAATCAGCATTATCAAGAATGTCGTCATGCAGCAGTGTGGCGGCATGCAGTATTTCTATAGCTGCGCCGAGTTCATACAGAAGTTCGCTTGTTTTTTCCTGACAGTTGAGAGCACGGCCCACGAGCAAGGTAAGGAGCGGGCGCAGTCGTTTGCCGCCGGCCAGGAGCACATGCCGCGCCACCGGACGCGCCTCATCGGGAAGTTCTGCAATGCGCCGTTCAATGGCCTTATTAATCTTCGGCTGTTCCCGGCGAAGATAACTATGGAGTTCCCTCATACGGATAACCGGCGTTGTGTGTTAGAGCAATTTCACAATGAAATTGCTCTCGCGGCGATTCTTTCGCGCGCCGCACGCCCATGAGGCACAGGCGAAATTTATTTTTGCCGGCAGTGCCGGATGGAGCGCCTCAAAGGTAAAATGCTCCAGGGCCTGTTAAGGAAACGCTGAATAATGAAGTCAAGCAGGCTTTATTATTCAGCGGGGCAGCAAAAAACCGTCAAAGTTGCTGCATTTGAGCTGTATTTCCTTCTATTTTCTTCATTTTGTGCCCCTTTTCCCAAAAAAAGGCGCACGTATCCTCATGCCGGCAGTGGCCTGCCGGTCCGGATGCACATCAAGAGATTCGCGCTGGTGAGTAGCATATGCAACCGATGCGTATTTTTGGCCAGGCCACGGTAAACTGTCTTACTATATCCGAAGAAGCGCTTGATAATCAGCGACGGGTGTTCAACCTTGGAACGGATCGAGGACTTGCGCCGCTCGATCCGCTTTTCGTAGTCGGGCAAATGATTCTGAGCCTTCCGTACGCTTCCGGCCCGCCGGTTGATCAGGGAATGAACTCGTCCATAGCCTTCAGAAATTCTTCACGTTTTGTCGTACGCTTGCGAAGGCCGTATTCGACGTCGCTGAAGCCGGCCTGTTTCATTGGCGCCTCCCGTGGATGGGGAGAGTATAATGAAAATGCAACGTGTTGGCGATCATATACTGGGGATTAAATCAGCGGTTCCTAAAGTTGCGTCTTGTTGGTGAGATTGCATAAATTTTAGAGGGTGTCCATAATTTTGTGTAATCGGTTTTTCTATTAAGTGGGAAACCTGTCCTCAAACAGGATGGCAAATCGATTCAGTGCCGCCTTCCAGTCCTTGACGGGCATCGTCCATTTTTTGCTGATACTCCGGAGCGCCAGCCAGAAGATTTTGAAAACCGCCTCGTCACGGGGGAAACCCCCTTTGGCCTTGGTGACTTTCCGCAGACTCATGTTCAGCGATTCTATGGCGTTAGTCGTGTAAATCATCTTTCGGATCTCCGGCGGATACGCAAAGAAGGGGATCACACGTTGCCAGTTCGCCCGCCAGGATTTTGCTATCAGGGGATAGCTGGAGTTCCATTTGCGCTCCATGTCTTCAAGGGTCGATTCCGCAAGCTCCACCGTTATGGTAACACCGAGAGCCAAGTACACGGCTTTGGCGCCCACTGTGCCCGAGTCGCGCACTTTGACGTGGATGCAATCCAGGTACAGGATGGGGTAAACGGCATCAAGCGGACGGCCCTGCCATTGGCGGACTTCATCAGACACCTCATCCGTCACCGCGTTGATCATCGCCGGGGAGACCTCGGTGTGGTACAGCTCCTTCAAATGCCCTTGGATTGTCCGCACACTCATACCTCTGGCGTAGAGCGAAATAATGAGGTCGTCGAAGCCCTGCCAGTGGGTCTGGTTCTTCTCCACCAACTGTGGCTCGAAACTTCCGTCACGGTCACGGGGAATGGCGATGGGCAGGGAGCCGTTTTTCCCTTTCAAGGTCTTTTTGCTCGTGCCGTTGCGGGTGTTGCCTTCGGCATTAACGACCTTGCCGTGTTTTTCGTAGCCCAGGTGGTGGGTTATTTCCGCTTGCAGGGCGCGTTCCACGACCTGTTTCGTTAGTTGCTCCAGGATACCACTTTTGCCCAGCAGATCGTCCGGTTTTTGATACTTGGTAAGTAGCGCATCAATCAACTCGTCGGGAATGTCTTGGGGCTCGACCATTATCTGTCCTCCGATTCTTGAGGTAACATGATTGGCCGATTACACAAAATTTCTTACACCCTCAAATTTTTTACAACACAGATGGCTATTGGAATTTTAATTCCCTTACAACTTGCATAGTTTTTTTATCTATCTCCAAACAAAATGACTTTCCATCATACCCAAAAAAAGTTATTGAAGACTCAATGCTTTTAAACATAACATTAAATATATATGTATTTTCTAAATAATTATATTCTTGTTCAGTTCTTTTTGATGTTCTTTCTGTCTCAATATCATATAGAAACTCTCCTTTTTCAGAGAAACGTAGTATCGTCTCATGAGTATCGTTTTTTACGCGTGTTTCTTCATATTCAATATCGAAATCATTTTTCGATAATTTTTTAGTATTTATAATATAATCATTGACAACAGATAGCGCACTATGTAGCTCGTCAATAGAAATTTCCATAACATGTTGGTTTCTATTATACATTTGTATCTCCTAAAGATTGCACATGGATATATATCACATTATGGATTGACATAGTAATATCCACCGTGCCCCCTGACTATACTTGGCAATCCAAGTGCTTTCGCATTTTTTCTATCTTGCGTGCTGGGAGGATCCATGTACCCCTCAGTTGCCGAACCTGGATGCGTATGGTAAAGGCCAACAGCCTGAACAGGCCGTTCTCCCATGTCAATATAATTACGGTTTCTACCATCGACAGGGATGACGCCAGAGCCATCCTCATTCTGAATTATCCACCCGCCTTGCTCCTTTTTGGGGCTTAACGCATCATCCATTTCATCCGGCGCATATGGAAGGGAGTCTTCCCAAGCCTTTTCAATAGCAGCACAGACAACAGGGTCATTGGCAAGATCTTGCCCTCTAGGTTTATTCGGATGTGGTACGGCTGCCATTGCTGCTATTGCTTCTTGTTGAACTCTGCCTTGCTGTTGATAGGCTTTTCCCATTGGCGCTTCCCCCCCTTCTTCTTCCTCCGTAGCGGCATCCTCCCCGCCCTCCTGCTGTTCCGGCTCCAGCGGCGGCATGGGCTTCGCCATCTCCCCGCCGTTGGGGATGGAGCCCTTGTCCACGCCCTTGGGCGGTTCAGGCGCGGTCGGCGCCTCGGGGCTTGCCCACTCGGGCTTGCCTACCTCGCAGTTTTCTAGAATCTTGCCGGCCTGGATAACG
>JAITHT010000021.1 GCA_031279825.1 Desulfovibrio sp.
CATGCTCACGGCTTGTTGCTTCAATTCCTGCGTATAACGGCCTCGTGGTGCTTTTGCCATAATCCCTCCTCAATAAGTATGAACTATGGCGTCCATTTTTTCCAGCCTACCTCAGAAAAAAGAAGGGCGCTCCGGAAGGAACCCCCTTGGGGTGAAATGTGCTGATGCGCCTACGAGCGATGTTCTTTACGGGAAAGGTATATCCCGAAAGCGCCCAGGCCAAGCACGATAAAGGCTATCCACAGTTCCGCAAACGTCATTTTACACCTCTCTTTGCAAGGCCAAGCGCCACGGCAAGGGCAAGCGTCCCCAACACACAAGCAATCGTCGCGTTTTGGTTCGTTCCGCTTTGGTATATTCCGACAAGAAAGCTGCCCACGCTAAATTTTTCCATCCAATCCCGAATCAGTTTTGCCATCCTCCATCCTCTCGCCTCCATCACACTCAATACCGATTTTTTCTTTTCTGTCCATTGGCGGCCCGGTCGCTCGTCACCCCTTTGCTCTCGCCCGGCATCCTCAACCGAAAATAGAAGGAACTTCAGCTCAAATACAGCAACTTTGACGGTTTTTTGCTGCCCCGCTGAATAATAAAGCCTGCTTGACTTCATTATTCAGCGTTTCCTTAAAAAAGAGACGACTGTATATGCCCGCCGTCCACCGTTGCCGTGCGGCGCGGGAGCGCGCCATTCTCCGGCGGCTCGGACGTCGTTTCGCCCCCCCGTCACAGTCCCTGCAGCAGTTGCTCCGCTTCGGCGCGTTGCGGAAAAGATGCGCTGCCGGAAAGGATTTCCCGCAGCAGCGTTTTCGCCTCCTCTTTTTTCTCCGGTCCGGCCTGGGCACTCAGGACGGCGGCCAGATGGTAGGCGAGGACGGGATTTTCCCTGTTCTCCTCACGGGCCTTGCGCAGCGCGCGCTCGGCCTCGGCTGTTTTGCCCAGCATATGCTGAATCCAGCCGAGGGTGTCCAGGGTGATCGGATTCCCGGTGGCGGCGGCCAGGGAGGCGTAACCCTCCGCTTCCCTGAGGCGTCCAGGGGTGGGATTCGAACGGCTGAGCAGATAGGCCAGATTGTTGGCGGCCAGAACGTTGTCGGGCTGTTTGGCCAATATGCCGCGGTAGCTCTGTTCCGCCGCGATCCAGTCCTGCTTTTCCTCCTGTAAATTGGCCAGCAGCACTTGCGGGGCGACGGCGTCGGGCTTTTTTGCCGCAAGGGCTTTGACGGCCGCTATGCCTTCGTCGAGGCGTTTTCCGGCCGTATAGATCTGCGCGAGGCGCGTGGCGGGCTGTTCCCACTGCGGCGCCAGTTCCAGCGCCCGGTAAAAGGCATGTTCGGCCTTCCGGGCGTCTTTGTTCACCAGGGAAAGTTCGCCCGTCATGAAGGCGGCCATGGGATCCGCCGGATTGCTCTTTTCGCGTCTTTCGGCAAAGGCGAGCGCCTTGTCCGGCTCCCCCGCCGCCAGATGCGCGCGGATGCGGCCCTCGACGGCGGGCATGGCGGCGGGGGCCTTCTCCAGAACCTTGTCATAGGCTTTTACGGCCTTGTCGTAGTCCTGTCTGGCGGCGTGCACGGCCGCGAGGCGCAGGAAGGCCGGAACCCGGTTTTTGTCTTTCGCGGTCATGGGGGTCAAGAGGTCTTCGGCTTCGGTGTAGCGTTGTTCCCGGATCAGGACGTCCGCTTCGGCGAGGAGCAGTTCCGGGCTGTCCGCAACCGCCTTTTGTCCTTCATGGATGGCGTCCAGGGCGGCGTAGGGATCGGTGCGCGCCATGAAGTGGTTGGCAAGGGCGATATAGGCATGGGGCGCGTTCGGCGAAAGGGCGATAAGATCCCTGATGGTTTTTTCCGCCTGTTCGACTTTTCCGGCGGCATTCAGGGCCTCGGCCAGGGCCAGGGCGGGGGCGGGATCGCTCGGGGACTTCTGGGCGACGATGGAGAAATCCGCCGCCGCCTCGGCATGGCGTTGCAGGAGAGAATAGACGCGTCCGCGCAGGGCGTAGGCTTCAAGGATGTTGTCGCCCCGGGCGATGCGCTCCGTCAGTATCTTGGCGGCCTCGTCCCGCTTGCCCTGTTGCAGGTACGCGTTCGCCAGGGTCATCAGGGCGGAGTTGCCGTGCTCCCCGGCTCCGGGATCCCTGCCGAGGGCGAGCAGGGCTATCGCGCCCTCTTCCGCGCGGCCGCTCCGCAGAAGAAGGGCGCCTTTGGCCAGGCGCACCGCGGGCACGGGGACAGGCGCCCCCTCCAGCGTCTCGAGAGCCTTGCCGGTATTGCCTTCGGCAAGATACAGCTCCGCCAGACGCACGCGCGCGGCGTCCGCCCGGGGGTGCGTCTCCAGATAGGAGGCGAGGTAGGCCGGGCCTTCCTTCTCTTTGCCCAGCAGAGAGAAAAAGTCGGCCATCTGGATGACGAGATGCTCGTCTTCGGGATGCAGGGCGAGAAGCTTGCCCAGGTACGCTTCCGCAGCGGCGTATTTTTCCTCGCGGAAGGTGAGGTTGAGCAGCAGAGCCAACATCGCGGAAGAATCGGGCTTCCTCTCCAGGGAATACTCGAGCAGGGATCTGGAATGTTCCGCGTTGCCGCCGTTAAGGTAGGCCGTGGCAAGGGCGACGACGGCCTCTTCGTTGGTTGGATCGTTCTTCACGGCCTCTTCCAGCACCTGTTGGGCCTGCGCGATATCGTTCTTGCGCAGAAGCAGGGAACCCCGCATGGCCTTGACGGCGACGGAATCCGGCCGCAGGGCCAGGGCTTTGGCGATGTATCCCTCGGCGTCGGGCAGATCGTCGGCCAGCAGGGCGAGGCGGCCCAGGTTGTTCAGGGCTTCGAATCCGGCGGGATCGAGCTCGTGGGCGCGGGTGAAATGGCGCAGGGCGTCCGCCGGCTTTTTTTCTTTAAGGGCGCAGCGGCCCAGGAGCAGATAGCCCCCCGCATGGTCGGGATCGATCTCAAGGGCGCTGCGCGCTTCTTCCCCGGCTTTGGCGCAGTCTCCCCTTTCTTCGAGTTTTCCGGCGTTTTCCATGAAGGCGTCGCGCTTGTCCTCCTTGGACATGCAGCCGGCGAAGGGGACAGACAGCAGAAGGACCACTACGGACACGAAAAGCGTTTTTTTCACGGCGGCTCCCTGATTTCCCCCGGCGGGGGATTGCGATATGGTCTTGTATCCGCGGCTTTATAGCCCGGAATCAGGGAAAAGACAAGCCCCGGCGCGGGGAGGGAAGCGCGCCGGGGCTTGCGGCGGAGGGGGGCGGCTCTTCGCCGCCGGAGTCCTCCCGCCGCGGTGTTTCCGGAATCAGCGCTTCATCTGGATGACCGTATCCAGCATGGTGTCCACGGTGGTGATGGATTTGGAGTTGGCCTGGAAGCCGCGCTGGGTGGTGATCATGTTCACGAATTCACGGGCCAGATCCGCGTTGCTCTGCTCCAGGGAGCGTCCCTGGGTGGTGCCGAAGACCCCGGTGCCCGCCGCGCCGGAACTGGGAATGCCGGATTCGCGGGTTTCGGTGAACAGGTTGCCGCCTTCGCGGCGCAGGTTCTGCTTGCTCGGGAACTCGTAGAGCGTGAGTTGGAAGAGTTGCAGGGTGACGCCGTTGGAGTAGGAGGCGGAGAGGATGCCCTCGGTGTTCACGTTCACGTAGCGCAAATCGCCGTAGGTGTAGCCGTCCTGCCGCTTGCCTGGGTGCTCGAAATAGGCCCCGTCCAGGCAGGTCATGGCCGTGGGCAGCAGTTCGGACTTGCCGTCCAGGCCGAAGGTCCACTGCTTGTTGGCGGCGGGCACTATTACCGTTGTCGTGTTTGCCGTGGGTGCCGCGCCTTGAAGGATGGGAGTCCACGAGCCGTCGCCGTTATCCGTCCAATACGCGGGATCCAGCGAGCCTACCGGCGCGAGCCAGCTATCTGTAAGTCCTGATGCCGCGTTGTAGGTCACGCCCGCCGGCGGATTGGCCGTATCCGGCTCCCACTGGGGGGTCGAGGGGCCGGTGTTTATCCAGTTGTCCCAGCCCGGTATGTTCACTGTCTGGGTGACCGTCGTCCGGATGTCCTGGGCCGTGCGCGTGGCCATGCTGGCCGCGCCGGGATGGCCGGTGGCGGGCATGCCGGCGGGAAAACTCCATGTGTTGGTCTTGTTCCGCAGGCCGAAGTCGAGGGCGATGAGGCGGCCGCCGGCATACTGGTTGGGCTGGTCGTAGATGACGGGAGCGCCGGAGGCGGTGTTGTTGCCGTAACCGTAGGCCGCGGCCTGGCCGGGCGCGCCGGAGAAGTTGGGGGCGATAAGGGGGTAGCCGTTCTCATTGACGGGCGCGGAGACGAATTTGCTCAAATCGACGGACGGGGGAGTGGTGCCGGAATCCCAAAAGCCGCCCGCGTCCGGGACGAACAGGGACATGTCCTTCATCATGCCGGTGGAGTCGAAGGTAATGGTTCCGGCGCCCAAAAGACCCCGGAGATTCACGGGCACGTTGGGGGTTGTGGAGATGGCGTTGGGATCCAGGGTGCTGAAATCGCGCAGATCGTCCTCCGGGTCCATGGTGATGATGTATTCCCAGTAACTCTCGTTGGGGGAGTTGTTGTCGACGACCTGGCCGCCCACCTCGTTCACCACCCGGTCGAAGTAGACCGTCAGCTTGTGGGAGCGGCCGCCCTCGTCGTACACCTCTATAGTGGTCTGGTAGGCGTAGGTGGCGTCGCCCAGGGGCTTGGTGGTGTCGGGATTGGTGGCGTCCCAGCGCTTGAGCAGGGAGAAGAAGGGGTCGTCCACGTTCACGCTCTTGTCCTGGGAGATGGCGTTGTCCATCTTGAGGTTGATGGGCAGGGTCAGGGAGGTGGTGTGGCGCGGCGGACAGGTGAAGGTGTCCAGCCGCACATCCGTGACCAGGCCCGTGCCCACGATGCCGCCGGTGTCCCGGTTGATGAGGGCGGAGGAGGTGGAGTTCTGCATTTCCCTGTCTATTTTCCAGCCTTGCAGCACGTAGCCGTGCGGATCGACCAGAAAGCCGTCCGCGTCGAAGGTGAAGTTGCCGGCGCGGGTGTAGTACATGGTCTTGTTGGTCTTGGGCATGACGCCGAAGAAGCCGCTGCCGGCGATGGCGACGTCCGTGTCGCTGGTGGTGGTTTCCAGGCTGCCCTGGTCGAAGTCGTTCATGATGATGCCGATGGACGTGCCCCGGCCTACCTGGCCCATGCCCGAGGCCGTGCCCATGTACTGGTATACGAAATCCTGAAAGTCCATGCGCTGGGATTTAAAACCCACGGTGTTGACGTTGGAGATGTTGTTGCCGATGACGTTCATTTTCTCGCCGTGCGCGAGAAGGCCGGACACGCTGGTCCACATGCTTGCGGTAAGACTCATTTACTCTCCCTCCTGTAATCCCGCCGCAAGGCGGCGGGAAGTTGTACGTATGTTCGCGGTGTGGCCTCTGCCGACGCGTCGGGTCGCGGCGTAAATCCGCCGGGCGTTGCAGCCTCCGTGCCGCGCGCTTTACGTTCGTAAAATTTTCGCGTCCCGGCGCGCTTATGCCGACGGGCCGTCGCCCGCGGTCGTACCGTCGCCGGCCGCGCCGCCTTCTTCCGCCGCGCCGCCTTCTTCAGTCGCGCCGCCGCTGTCCGTATTGGCCATTTCGTGCAGGGACGGATCGTCGACGATCGTGACGTCGTTGAACCTGACGCTGCGCAGATCCTGCAGGACCAAGGTGTGGTTGCCGTCCTGGGACATTTCCACCCGGATGACCTTGCCGGTGGAGGTGGTGCTGACGAGCATGCCCTTGCCGTCGATATCACTGGCGGAAAAACTGATTACGTACACGCCGTCGCCCATGGCGTTGCCGTTGTCGTCCCTGCCGTCCCACTGCACGGAAGCGTCTCCGGCCGCGGCGGAGCCGAGGTTGCGCGAGGCCACCAGTCTGCCGGGATTGCCGCTGTTGTCCATGGAGTAGACGTTCATGGTCAGGCTCGGCGTATCGCGCGGTATGTTGAGATTGATGTAAGAACTGTACGCTTTGTCCGTGCCTATGCCGGCGATGGTGACCATGTCTCCGGGGGCCTCGACGTACTGGCCGATGAGGCCGACGGCGCTCACGCTCTGCTGTCGCAGATAGGCGCTGTTGAGGCTTTCCATGCTCTTGTTCATGTTCTGCAGTTCTTCCACGGTGGTGAACTGGGCGAGCTGGGCGATGAATTCCTTGTCTTCCACCGGGTTCAGGGGGTCCTGATGCGTGAGCTGGGCCACGAGCAGTTTAAGAAAGGTGTCCTTGTCCGTGGCCACGCGATCGGCGGCGGAGGTGGTGTTGACGTTCGCTTCGTATTGGCCGAGTATGGAGTCTATGCCAGCCATGGTGCTTCCCCGGTTCAGGCCACGATGTGCAGCCCGGTTGATTCGATTGTGTATTCACGGGCATGAAGCGCGTCTTCCCTGCCCTCTTCCCCTTCCGCGTCCCGCTGTATCCGGCTGAGCCGCATCAGGCGGTCACGCTCGGCGGAATCCCGCATGCGGTTATGTTCCTGATGCCCGTCCCACTGGCCGGCAAAGGCGTTGTCGTTCAGGCTCGTCCGCACGTCCAGTTCTTTCACCTTAAGCCCCTGGGCCTCCAGGGAGGCTTTAAGTTCCGCGAGCTGTTCGCGGATGACGGAGGCGGCGTCCAGGTTGTCCGTCCTGATGGTGGCGTTAAGCTCGCCCTGGCGGACGCTCAGCAGCACCGTCAGTTCGCCGAGTTCGCCGGGGTTGAGTTGCAGCGTCAGACGGCGTCCGCCGTCCTGCGCGTTCTGGAGGATGCCGTTCTCCACCTGGGCAAAAATTTCCTGGCGAAACTTTCCGGCAAGGCTATTCAAATTGTGTGCCTGAACGGCGCCCGCTTCCGTCCTGTCGTGGTGGGATCCGGCCAGATCGATGCGGTGCAGCAGGCGGGAAACGGCGTCTCCGGCGTTTTCCCCGCTTTTGGCCCGCCGGGTTTCGGGGTCTGTTTCCGCCTTCCATCCGGAAAGATCGTGCATGTCGCGGCGGGTGTGGGCGGCGGTTTCTTCCGCCCTGTCGCGAAGGGTCCGCTCGGAATGTTCGTGCGCGTTTCGGGCGGCAAGGGCCTTGCCGCTACGGCGGCCGGAGGCGTCTTCCCGCGCGTCCGCCGCATCGCCCGTGATATCGGCCGCGCCGCTCTTCCTGAGCGCGCTTGCCCGCATGAAGGCTTCCGCCTGTTCGCTGTGGCGGCTGCCGCGCATGTCGTCCACGGGCGCGTTCCGTTCTTTGATTTTGGCCGACTTCAGGGCTTCGTCAACGGCGTCGCGCATCCGGCGTCGCGTGTATTCCGTATTCTTTTCCCGTTTGGCCTGTTCGTTGCGGGCGAGGGCGAGCAGGGCGTCGAGTCCGGCGCCGTCGAGGCTTCGTTCGTCGGCCTGTCCGAAGAGCTTGCGCAGGAGCTTCGCGGTTTCGTCGGAAACGTCGAGCCCTTTGAGCAGGGCGGAAAATTCCTTTCCGGTGATGTCGGCCGTCCCGTCCATCCCGGCGAGCTTTTTCGAGAGCGATTTCCACATGGCCGCGTTGTCGCCGGCATCGCACAGGGCCAGCATCTCTTCCGTCTCGTTCTTATCCAGACCGAGTTTGCCGAGCAACATGGCGAAGTCGTCCCGCTCCCCTTCTTCCAGGGCGGGATTCCGCCGGACGTCGCCGGAAAGAAGGGCGAAGAGCCTGCCCATTGTCATGGGCGCGCCGCTTGCCGTCATCCGCTCAAGGTTCCGGAGCGTCTCCTCATCCACGTCGCGTTTGCGTAAGGAGGCGATAATTTCGTTGCCGCGCAATTCGCCGAGCGTGCCCGTCGCGTGATCCGTACCGGAAAATCCCGCCGGCCTGCCGGTATAGTCAGTGCGCCCTTCTTCAATAAAAGAATGCAGCACCGACTCAAAGCTTGCATACCGGTTGTCCGGCGAGAGGGCGGAAGCGGCGGGGGCGACAACGGCGGCAAGGCCGGCGGCTGCGTCCTGCGTGTAAGACGCGGCTGCGTCCTGTGTGAATGACGAGGCGAGGGCGGCGGGAAAAAATTGCATGGCGACTCTCCTTGGCGCAATCAATACAAAGGTCGTGCCAAAACATCACGTAAGGAGACGGCCGAAGAAAAAAGGGAGTGTACTCCGGCACGATTCTTACGTAGTATACGCCATGCAGGCAGGCGCCGCGCAAGGCTTTACCGCGCGTACGCCCT
The DNA here is from genome assembly GCA_031279825.1 of Desulfovibrio sp. Lineage (GTDB taxonomy): Bacteria > Desulfobacterota > Desulfovibrionia > Desulfovibrionales > Desulfovibrionaceae > Frigididesulfovibrio. Next base: position 8,177 of record JAITHT010000021.1, read on the forward strand.
ATTTTGGGAGGGAGTCCGGGGAAAATCATTTCTCCCGGCATTACGAAGGAAGGCGACGATGGATCCAAATGCGGTAGCGAAACCCTTCAGGGCTTCGCGTCTCGCGCTTGGGAGGGGTCCCAACCCCTCCCAAGCTTCCGCCCCGGAAAGAAACCCCGCCCTTCAGGGCGGGGTCGGGGCTATATCCGGCCTTGCGGCCGGGGTTTCAGACCACAAAGGAAGTTCTGATGACGGGAAGCCCCTGATCGCGCGCGGGGAGAGCGCGCCGGAGGAGATCCACGTTTTTTCGGCCGGCCGGGAGGACTCCGGTTCACGTCTGGACGCCTTTCTCGCCGGGCGCTTACGGGCGCGCGGCCTGTCGAGGGAGCGGATCAAGGACTGCATCCTTGCGGGCGGGGTCACGGTGGACGGCCTGCCGGAAACTTCTCCCAAGCGGCGGCTCGCCGCCGGCAGCGAGGTGCGGGCGGTCGCGCCGGCGATCCGCGCCGGTCCGACTCCGGAAGAGGGCGCTCTCGCCATTGTCTACCGCGATGCGGAACTGGCCGTCATCAACAAGCCCGCCGGCATGGTGACGCATCCCGCGTCCGGTCTTGCGTCGGGCACCCTGGTCCACAGGCTTATGGCGCATTTTCCCGAACTTTCCGCCCAGGGGGGATTCCGTCCCGGTATCGTCCACCGCCTGGACAAGGATACGAGCGGCCTCATGCTGGCGGCCCTGACGGAAAGGAGCCGTCTGGCCCTTGCCGCCATGTTCGCCCGCCACGAGATCTATAAGGAATATCTGGCGCTGGTGCGCGGCGTTCCCGCCCGCGCGGGCGGCGTTATCAATGCGCCCGTGGGCAGGCATCCCGCGCGCAGGACGAAAATGGCCGTGAGCGCGCGCGGCAGGGCGGCAAAAAGTTCCTGGCGCACGCTCTACGCAGATCCGCGCGGGCGTTTCGCCCTGTTGGCGGTCCGTATCCATAGCGGGCGCACGCATCAGGTGCGCGTGCATATGCAGCATCTGGGGCATCCTTTGTGGGGAGATGCCCTGTACGGCGGCGGGGAAACTCTTTCGGATGCCCTTTTCGGCGGAAAATCCTCCCCGGCGGAAACGGCGTCGGACAGGGAGCCCGCGGGCGGCGCGCCGGCGCGCCAGATGCTGCACGCCTGGAAGCTCGGCTTTGTCCATCCTTTTCCCGGAGCGATCGCGGGAGCGGACGACGCGCCAGGAGAGCGGCCCGGCGCCTGCCGGGGGGACGCGGCAACCGTCCTCACCGGCGGGGCGGGGGACGAAACCCCGCTGTGCCGCGCCTTCCGGCGGCGCGCGCAAGAAGGATACCTGTTCTTCCGTTGTCCGCCGCCGGAGGATTTCGGCGCGGCCCTTCGTTTTTTGAGCCGGGAATGTCTGCGCGTGGCTGTTACCGGCCTGCCGGGCTGCGGCAAGTCGTCTTTGCTGGAAGCGTGGCGGCGCATGGGCGTGGCCGTTTTCAGCGCGGATGCCGAGGTGCGCAGACTGTACGAGCGCGGGGGCGACGGGCGGCGCTTGCTGCGCGCCTGGTTCGGAGATCGTTTCGTGCCCGGCCCGGACGATCCGGTGGACAAGGCGGCGCTCGGGCTTGCCATGCGGGACGATCCGGCCCTGCGCCGCGAGATAGAGGGGCTGATTCATCCTCTGGTGCGCCATGCGCTGAGGATGTTCTGGCGGGAACAGGACGCGCGCGGCGCGTCTCTGGCCGCGGCCGAGATTCCCCTGTATCTGGAGGCGGATTTCGCCGGGACGGCGCGTCGCCCCTTCTCGCCGTCAGGAGCGGGAGCGCGGGGCCGTTTTTCGGAGGAGGCTGTCCGGCGGGATACCCCCCCTGCCGTGCCCGATGCCGCGCACGTGCTGGTGGGGGTGTACTGCCCCGCCTCCGCGCGTTGGGAGCGGCTTGAGCGAAACAGGGGATGGAGCGGGGAGACGGCGGCCTGTATGGACGCCTGGCAATGGCCCGAGGAAAAAAAAATGGCCGCGTGCGATAGTATTGTCGATAACAGCGGCCCGGAGGGGGACATGCCGGGGCGGGCGGAGGAGGCGGCCGCCGCCCTGCTCGCTTTGCGGGCCGCACGCGAGGAAGGGCTGATGGCCCGTTTCGGGGAGTTGTGGGGCGCGGAGGGCGCGGCGGAACCGGCCGCCGAGGGGGCGACGCCGGACTTGTGAGATCGGAAAGATTCATGTATGCAGGGCACATCCGGATTGTCCTGAAAGGAGTCGTTATGTCTATGCCATACATTTTTCGCGCCGGGAGCGCGGCGCGGCGTTTTACCGCTATCTTCGCCATCTGTCTGTTGTTGTTTTCTCTGGGCGCTTGCGGCGGCAGGGGCGGCCCGGCGGATCCGGCGGGCGGCGGTGAGCCGGGCAACCCCAATGACAGGAAACTTGCTTACGGTGTGACGGTTGCCGTGCCCGCCGACTGGTCGGTGGTTTCCAGCCTTTCCGCCGACGCGGCTCCCAAAGCGGCCCTTGACGCGCGCAGGCAAAAGGGAGAGCAGGTGCAACTGCTTGAAGCGAGCGGCGCCCCCGGCGCCAGGGGCTTACAGCCTTCCATCTCTCTTTTCCTTGTCAATCAGGCGGACGCCTTTATTCCCCGCAACTTCGCCGAAAAGCTGAATGAGGAGGAGTTCGCGGCCATGGCCCGGAAGATAGTGGAAAGGGAAAAGACCTTTGTCAAAAAAAATAAAAATCACAATACCCTGCTTGAGGTCCAGTTCACGCGTGACAGTATCGGCGGCAACCTTGCGCTGATGCAGCGCATGCTGGTGGTCGGGCCGGACGGAAAGCCCGTCCGTTTCCTGGGTTGGGACGTGTATCTGCAAAACGGCGCGGGTCTTACCGTCCGTTGCGCGTATGATCAGGAGTCCCCGGGCGTTGAAAGCGCGGTGACCAATATCGTCAAGTCGTTGCGCGTGCGCTAGTGTCCTGAGTCATAAATTCGCATTACAAATCAGGACAGCAGCCGCCGGGCCGTATTGCCCGGCGCGCCGCCGCAGGCGGCGAGCGCTAACGTTAATCTGCTGCCGTGTGACGGTTACGCGTACCCCTCCGGCGGCCGGGGACGGAAGCCCTTGATGGGGGGCCGGCCGATTGGGGGAAATCATTTCCCCCGGCCCTCCAAATACATTTGTAGATACCTTTTACCCGGCATGAAGGTCTCAGACCGCATAAGGAGTCGGCGGATGCAACACAGACGTTTTACCGGAACTTTCGGCATTGCGGCAAGCGGCGCGCTCATGGCCGCTCTTGCCGTCGGGTTGCAGCATCTCGGCAATCCGGCCAATATGGGATTGTGCGTCGCCTGTTTTGAGCGGGATATCGCCGGCGCCCTCGGTTTGCACAGAACGGAAATCGTGCAGTACCTGCGCCCGGAGATACCGGCGCTGTTATTGGGGTCTTTTATCGCGTCCCTGAGTTTCGGCGAATTCAAACCCAGAGCGGGCTCATCTCCTCTGACGCGTTTTATTCTGGGTATGTGCGCCATGATCGGAGCTTTGGTCTTTCTCGGCTGTCCATGGCGCGCCCTGCTCCGGCTCGCGGGCGGAGATCTGAACGCCGTTACCGGCCTTGCGGGGCTCGTCACCGGCATAGGCGTGGGAACGCTCTTCTTTCGGAAGGGCTATTCGCTGGGCAGAAATACTCCCCAACGCGCGGGCGCCGGACTTGTTATGCCCGTGCTGATGCTGGGGACGCTCGCGCTTCTGCTTATTTTTCCACAAATAGCCGGCGAAGGCAAAAGCGGCGTTCTTTTTTATTCCGTGAAAGGTCCGGGCTCAATGCACGCGCCGCTGCTCTATTCCCTCGGCGGAGGGCTGGCCGTCGGCTTTCTCGCCCAACGCAGCCGGTTCTGCACCATGGGCGCATTCCGCGATTTGCTCATGTTCCGCCACGCGCACCTGCTGATCGGCGTGGCGAGCTTTGTGGCGGCGGCCTTCGCTCTCAACCTCATGCTCGGAAAAGTCAATGTCGGCTTTGCGGGGCAACCCGTGGCCCATTCCGCCCACCTCTGGAATTTTCTCGGCATGATGACCGCCGGATGGGCGTTCGCTCTGGCCGGGGGATGCCCCGGACGGCAGATTTTCATGGCCGGCGAAGGCGATGCGGACGCCGGTCTGTTTATGATCGGCATGATTGTCGCCGCCGCTTTTGCCCACAACTTCGGCCTGGCAAGTTCCCCGGCGGGTATCGGAGCGTATGGCGACGCGGCCGTGTACGTCTGTCTGATCGTTCTTCTGGGGCTGTCTCTGGCTCACGTTCGCAAAGCATCGTAAGGAGAGCGCCATCCAAATGAGGTAGCGAAGCCCTTCAGGGCTTCACGTCTCGCGCTTGGGAGGGGTTTGGCCCCCTCCCAAGCTTCTGCCCCGGAAAGAAACCCCGCCCTTCATGGCGGGGTCGGGGCTATATCCGGCCTGAAGGCCGGGGTTTCAGACCACAAAGGAAGTTCTGATGAGCAAAAAAATCATCGACGTTTGCGGACTTGCCTGCCCGGAACCGCTTATAGCCTTTACAAAGGCGGCGAAAACGGCGGATGTCACTGAAATGGAAATCAGTTTTGACTGCGCTGCCGCCAAAGACTCTATCACCCGTTCGGCGGCCCCCATGGGATGGAAAATCGCTTCGATTGTTGAGGAACATAATCAAACGGTCATGAACCTGGTAAAGGTTCCGTGAGTGTATTGTCACGCCTGCGTTCCGCCTTTTTCCGGCTGCGGCGCGGAAAGGCGGAAGCCCCGCGCGTTCCCGACGGCGAAGTCTTTCTCGTCTTCGCCGATACGGGTGAAGTTATCCGGGCGGAACGCATTCTCAAGGCCGGAGGAATGGACGTCAAAGTCATGGCCCCGCCGCCGGCTTTGCGCACGGGCTGCGATATGGTGCTCGTTATTTCTCTCGTACATGCCTTGAGGGCTGTCGCCACGCTGGAGGAGCGCCAGCTCGCTCCCTTGCGGACGGCGCAGGCGAAAGACGCGCTTCTTGAACCGGTTTCCCTGTTCCAGACAAAGGATTACGGAGAATGGCTCATGGTCAGGGCGGCGAATATGAAGCTCACGGTGGAAAAGTCGTCCGGGCGCATCGTCAATGTTTCGGGAGGCGGTTGCCCTGACGTGCCTTATCTGGCCGCCGAACTGGTGGGGAAAAGCATTCTGGAGGCTGACCCGGCCAGGGAAGGCGGTCAAACCTTGTGCGGTTACGCGCTTTTTTTGGCCGCGCGGGAACTGCGGAAACTGCATGCGTCGGCAAAGAGCGGGGCAGATGCGTAAAGAGACCGCGTCTTCCTCGCGTCCCTGGCTTTTTGTGGGGACAATTCCTGATGAGGACTTTCCTCTGGTGTTGTCGCGGTTCACGGCAAGCGGGAGAGATCTTTTTCTTGGTTCCCGTCTTTGCCCCGTGAACCGCGGGACTCCGGCCATGTTGGCGGCCGCCTCCATTGCCCATGCCCACGCATATCCGGAATCGCGCAAAGCGCCTCTGCACGTGCTGGCGGCCGGAGACGTCGGCGGAGGCCGGGGGTCTCGGGAGGTATACCGGAGACTGGTCGCACTTTTGCCGTCACTGCGCCCTCGGGGCATCACCTTCCATTATCTGTTGCCTGATGTCGATTGGCACAACCGAATCCTGATAGCGATTGAGGAACTGCCTGAAAAGCCGGTGCTGATAGCGGACGCGGGATACATGTATGCGGCCAAAATGAGCGGCTATGCGGAGAGTTACGATCTTTTCACCCCGGACATCGGCGAACTGGCCTTTCTGGCGGACGAGTCGGCCCCGCACCCGTTCTACACGCGCAATTTTTTGCTCGCGGACGAGGAACAGGCGGAGGAGCTTATTATCAGGGCCTACGCGGGCAACAATGCCGCACGGCATATGTTGGTGAAAGGCAGAGTTGACCGCTACACGCATAACGGCGCGATATCGGAAAAAGTGGACGCTCCGGACGTGCCCATGCTGGAGCCGGTCGGCGGGACGGGCGACACGCTGACCGGCATCGTCAGCGCCCTGGCGGCATCAGGCCTTGCGTTGCGCGCCGCCTGCACGGCGGCGTTTATGATAAACCGGCGCATGGGATTTTTGGCGCGGCCGACCCCTGCGTCGTCCATTGCGGATATACTGACCTTCCTGCCGTCCGCATGCCGCTCCGCATAGAGCGGTTTCACAATCCCAATGCGGTAGCGAAGCCCTTCATGGCGGTGTCGGGGCTATATGGCCTTGCGGCCGGGGTTTCAGAGCACAAAGGAAGTTCTGATGAAAAACGTTCTATAATTCCGAAGGGGCGCGGGCGGATTCCGGATTTTCAAAGGCGGTATAAGCGGGCGCGTACATGAGCTCAAAGGAGCCGACGGGGCCGTTGCGCTGTTTGCCGATGCTGATTTCAGCCTTGTCCACGGGCGGGCGTTCAGCCACCTTCATGTAGGCGGCTTCGCGGTAAATGAACATGATGACGTCCGCGTCCTGCTCAATGGCGCCGGACTCGCGCAGGTCTGAGAGCATGGGCCGCTTGTCGGAGCGTTCTTCCACCTTGCGGTTGAGCTGCGACAGGGCCAGAACGGGCACGTTGAGTTCCTTGGCCATGGCCTTGAGGTTGCGGGAGATGTCGGATATTTCCAACTCGCGTGAATCGGTGCGCCTGTTGGAACGCATAAGCTGCAGATAATCAATGATCACCAGCCCTATGTTTTTTTCCAGCCGCAGCCGCCGGGTGCGGGCGCGCAGTTCCAGGGGGGAAAGAGAGGGCGTGTCGTCGATATAGATGGGGGCTTTGCTGAAGGCCTCGCCGGCGTCGTGCAGACCCTGCCAGTCGTCATCGGTGAGATAGCCCTGGCGCAGGTGGGACAGATTGACCTTGCCCCAAGCGCAGAGCATGCGCATGATGAGCTGTTGCATGGACATTTCCAGCGAATACACGGCCACGCCCACTTCGGCGCGGATGGCGGCGCGCATGGCGATATTCAGGGCAAAGGCCGTTTTTCCCATGGAAGGGCGGGCGGCCAGAATAATCAGATCCGACGGCTGGAACCCGGAGGTCATGTGATCCAGCCTGCCGTATCCGGTGGGCACGCCGGTAACCAGATCGTGCCGGGCGGCCCGGGATGTCAGGTCGTCGAACACCTGCCGGGTAAGTTCGGCGGCGTCCTTGTAAGAACGGCCCGTATTACGCTGGGAGACGGAGAGAACGGCCTGCTCCGCGTCGTTGAGCAGGGCGCGCACGTCTTGGCCCGGTTCAAAGCTGTTGGCGATGATGTCGGTACATGAGGTAATGAGATGGCGGGCCAGAGCCTTGTCGCGCACGAGTTCGGCGTAGTATTCGGCGTTGGCGGCGCTGGCGATGCTCCTTGCCAGTTCGGCAAGATATACGGCTCCGCCGACTTCTTCAAGCCGGGCGCCGCTTTTGAGCTGTTCGGCCACGGAGATGAGATCGATGGGAAGACCGCGCTGGAAAAGATCCCGGTAGGCCGAGAAAATCAGGCGATGGGCGGGAAGATAGAAGTCATCCTCATGCAGGATGTCTATCATGAGGTACAGCGATTCCGGCTTTAAAAAGACCCCGCCGAGTACGGCCTGCTCGGCCTCGAGACTGTGGGGGGGAACATTGCGCAACAGATCGGCCGTCGCGCTGTCCGGTCCCGGGGAGGGGCGGTGTCCGACATCCCTTGTGTTGCAAGAGATGCCGGACGCGCCGGAATTATTCCCCGCCGGGTTCTTCCGCCGGGGAGGGTTGATTGCTGGCATCGGCGGCAGGCTCTTCTTCCTGATGTATTTTTTCCGCCACAACGGTGAGGGCAAGCTCCGCCAGAACATCGGCATGCAGACGCACGCGGACGGTATACTCGCCAAGGGCCCGAATGGGGGAATCAAGCAGAATGCGGCGGCGATCCACCTCAACGCCCCTGGCGGCAAGGGCTTCGGCAATAAGCGCCGAGGTCACGGAGCCGTAAAGTTTGTCATTGTCGCCCACGCGCATGGCGATGGTGACGGGCGTTGCCGCAACTCTGGCGGCCAAGGATGACGCCGTGTTGCGCAGAGCCTCGGTTTTTATCTGGAGTTTTTTGCGCTCAAGCTCAAAAACTTTTATATTCGCCGGGGTCGCCCGCATGGCATAGCCTTGGGGCAACAGGAAGTTGCGCCCGTAGCCGGGCTTTACCTCCACCATGTCCCCCAGTTTGCCGAGGTTTTCCACGTCTGTTCGTAAAATCACTTTCATGGCAGGCCCTCCTACAGCACGCTCTTTTTCTTGACGTCGCAGGCGTGCGTCGCGGTGTAAATCATAAGGGCCATCTGGCGGGAACGTTTGATTTCCACAGTCAGTTTGCGCTGGTGATGCGCGCAGGTGCCGGTGATGCGGCGGGCGATGATTTTTCCCCGTTCGTTAACGAAATCCCGCAGGATATCCGCTCGTTTGTAATCAAGGGGAAGAGCCTTGTCGGCGCAGAAGCGGCAGAATTTTTTTCGGGGAGTGAATTTTTTCTTGAAAGCCATCAGGCGACCTCCTCAACGGCGTCAGCCAGCTTTACGGTCACGAATTTGAATACGCCCTCGGCGATGCGGATATTGCGCTCCAGTTCGGCAATAAGAGCGCCGGGGCCCGTATACTCAAGACGAACGTAAAAACCGCGCATTTGCTTTTTGACAGGATAGGCAAGATCGCGTATGCCCCATGCGTCTTCCACTATTACCTTACCCCCTTCGCGCTCAACGACTCCCTTTAATCCCGCCAGCAGGGAGGCGCGCGTTTCGGACGAAAGTTCGGGGGAAAGGAGCAGCAGGGTTTCGAATTTTCTCATGCTTTTCTCCTTGTGGACAAAATGGCCCGCCCGGTACTCGCGGACGAGCAAGGAATCTATAAGATTAGACAATCGGGCGGGTTTTGTCAAGGTAATTTTCGGAAGCAGGGGCGCCCGTGCCGGCTTTCCCATTCTAAAGACCATTGCAGGTTATTTTTTATAATATATTGATATTATTGTTAAATTACGATATATTGTCTTATCGGAACCTGATGAGGTGCTTTGGGTAATCCAAATGAGGTAGCGAAGCCCTTCAGGGCTTCGCGTCTCGCGCTTGGGAGGGGTTTGGCCCCCTCCCAAGCTTCCGCCCCGGAAAGAAACCCCGCCCTTCATGTCGGAGTCGGGGCTATATCCGGCCTTGCGGCCGGGGTTTCAGACCACAAAGAAAGTTCTGATGAGATTTTGAACTCCATTTTGGATATCAGCCGAATATTCGGTGGAAAAAAAACCTATCATCAAAAAAGGAACAAAAATCTTGCGATGCAGGGCGCGTCTTAGGATCCATTGATAGCCCGCGCCTCAAAAGGCGTTGCAATTTTTTAGGCAAATATTTTAAATCAATACCCACCGCCCCATTTTTTTTTGCCTCAAGGGAACTTTTCTTGTTGAATGGATGCCACCCTTCAGCGAGTTCAACCAAAGTACAGCATGCGGAAAATATGTCATCTGCTGTAGAAGGCATCGCCCCTTCAATTCGATCTGGTGATGCGTAAAGAGGACTATACGATGGAATGCATAGTTCCGCGCAGATACTTCTGGTAACAGCCGATGAGGGCACCCCCATAGAGGCTTCAGCGTCTGCTGTATTAAAATCAAACAACACTAAACGCGAATTTCGTTCCAGCATTAAATTCCCTGGCTTTATGTCGCCATGGGCAATGCGGTGAGTATGCATGAAATGCAAGGTGTTAAAAAGAGATTGAGCAATCGGCAAGACGTTATCCTTTAAGCCAAGCCGCAGAGAGGATAAAAGCTCTCCTTCTAACAATTCCATGCTGATAACGGGGCCATAACTGGTATCATGCAAATCGTAACATCTAATAATTCCTTCATGATTCAGCATTCGTGTCACTATAAACTCTCGCACTAGAAGCTGTTGCGCCTTACAATCTTTTGCATATTGAAACAGAAGTCTTTTTATTGCCACCTGGGGGAATTTGTCCCCGCAAGCAACCCGAAAAAGGTCCGTAGCCATAAATACTTCACAGAGTCCGCCAATACCTAAGACTTTATCGAGAATAAATCGATCTTTGCTTTTCCTTTCAGCTACACATCTCGAATCATCAAAAACATCATATGCATTCACCAATGGACGACTTGTGATAGCCTTTTGGGTAGAGATGCGACTCGTAAGCTTCTTGTATTTCTTTTCTTTTTTTCTTCCCATATCTAAACCCGAGACAAAAAAATAACAATAAACGTTACATTATCATCCACTCGCCTATCTTCAAGGGAGGTTGACAGGGCTTCACAGCTTGTTTGTGGACTGCCCCGAAGCATATACTGCCTCAACGCTGAGGGACTTAACAAATTACTGAGTCCATCAGAGCAAAGGAGAAATCTGTCTTCAGCCTGAAGAGCGAATCGCACCTCATCAAGTTGGAGATCAGCCCGGGCACCTACAGCATTTGTAATAACATTGCCTTTGACCATGTGATAAGCTTCCGAAACGGTAAGTTCTCTACGGTCAATTTTATGCTGGCGCAGAGTATGGTCGTGCGTACATTGGTAAAGGATTTCATTTCGTAATAAGTAGCAGCGGCTATCGCCAGCCCATAAACATGCCGCTTGGCCACCATGAATGAGCAAAGTTACGACCGTACTAACTGCACTCCCATCTACCATTGTTCGGCTGTAAAGAATATTGTTGCTTTCCAAAATCCTTTCCTTAGTCGCGGAAACAAAGGAATCAAATGACTCTGGCTCCTTGAGGGATAAAAATGATCGGATTATGAACTTACTGGCTTTCGCTCCGTGCTGTGTCCCTCCAACGCCATCAGCAACACTCCAGAATTTTCTATCGGGCCAGTTTAAAAATGCATCCTGATTTTCTTTGTAAACATCTCCCTGCTGAGATACCCCCCAGGAAGTGATCATTACGGTATGTTGAGAATCTTCAGGCAGATCCATTTTGATGTCCTCTGTTCTTTTAGTCTTCAATGCGCTTCATCAAACGAGGAAGGCTCGTATTGCCCGGAGTCATCTCTTGTGTAAAAAAATCCCGTATCGCTCATTATGATCGATGCATTCTTAGTAGTCACTAGTGTCTAATTGCAAAAATTTCTAATAGACTTTGTCAACTGCGCGCCTTTAATTTTTCGTTTTTTCCAGACAATCCGGCATTACAAGCCCCTATAATTAGCTTTCTTTGTGCGATGACTTCTATCAACTCGATACTCAATGCTTTTGAAGCTGACTCCTTTCGTTTCGGCCCAGAGCGATTCGTAGCAAAGAACCTCCTGCTGGGGGATCAGCGGAGGCTGTGAAAAATAAAATTCCGATACGACTTAAATCATTGTATTTATTATTTTTTTCTAATTTTGGAAATTTTACCCCAAGCCATTACCGAAAGCAAACGAATCAATGGAAGCATGCGCATCATCCGAATACTGGGCCAGAATAATTGAAAGGCTCGGGCATGAAGTGAGGCGCATTCATCCTCGATACGTGAAAGCGTATCTGCTCGGGGCTAAAAATGACGCCAACGACGCGGCAGCCATCTGCGAGGCGGTTCAACGGCCCAATATGCGTTTTGTGCCGCATAAGTCTCCCGAGCAGATCGATATCCAGTACATTCACAGTATTCGACAGGGATACGTCAAATCTCGCACGGCGTTGATCAATCAGGCCAGGGGACAGCTCGCCGAGTATGGTATAGTTATTCGCCAAGGCATTTGCGCCGCCCGCAACCAATTGCCCGCGCTTATCACCGATGAGGAAAACGGTCTCTCCGGGCTTATGCGCCGGAACCTGGCTTCGCTTTATGAATCCTTGTGTTTTCTTGATGAGCGAATACTCGAACAGGACAAACCGCTCAAGTCTATGGTCAAAGAGAACGAAACCTGTCAACGCCTGATGCATGCGCCTGGCATCGGTATTATGATCGCCACGCTCCTGTTGACTATCGGCGGTGTGGCCTCGAACTTTAAGGAACCGCTGATTTAATCCCCAGTATATGATCGCCAACACGTCGCATTTTCATTCAGCGTTTCCCTAGGATTGCTTATTGACTGTTGCCTCAAGTTGCGCTACGCTTTCAGCATGTAACGGTATCCTTGCTTTACCTCCTGTTCTGTCAGCTTACCGGAAGGACTCGTTTATTATGAAGAAAGTTTTGCGTATCCCCTTCTCCGACAGGCGGGTTGCATCAATTGCCATCGCAAAAAGCGCATGCGGTATGCCCGCTGTCTTTGCCGCCGGCGTTAGCGTGCTGTTTGCCGGTCTTCTCCTACGCGGTTTTCTATAAAACCGCGCGTTGGAAACCATAGGTTTTTTCGTTTATACGGCCATGCGCGCCACCTCGCAAGAGGTGGCCTTTTTGTTTTAGATTTTTTACTCGGCAGGCAGTGTCTGCCGTCATCCTTGTATGTATACAACCTCGTAAGGAGCCCGTATGCCACTCGCCGATCCCGATACCATTGTCATTTTTGACACTACCTTGCGCGACGGAGAACAATCACCCGGAGCCACTATGAGTCTTGCGGAGAAAATTCGCATGGCGCAGCAGCTTGAGCAACTCGGCGTGGATGTTCTCGAAGCCGGCTTTGCCGCTTCCAGTCTCGGAGACTTTGAAGCCATTGCCGCTATTGCCGAAGAGATCGAGCATACCAGAGTCTGCAGTCTGGCCCGCGCCAATATCGCGGATATTGACCGTGCCGCCGAGTCCTTGCTCCGGGCCAAAAAATCGCGCATTCACGTCTTTATTGCCACATCTCCTCTGCATATGGCCTATAAATTGGGTAAAAAGCCGGATGAGGTACTCAGAATGATCGAGAGCAGCATCACGCATGCGGCCGCCTGCTCCGGGGATGTGGAGTTTTCCTGTGAAGACGCCTCTCGTTCCGATCCCGACTTTATGCTCCAGGCGTGCAAGACGGCGGTGGCGTGCGGCGCCCGTACCCTGAATATTCCCGATACCGTGGGGTACGCCCAGCCTGAGGAGTTTGCGGCCCGCATCGCCTATGTACGAGAGCGCATTGATCCGAATGTGGTTATCAGTGTACATTGCCACAACGATCTCGGCCTGGCGGTAGCGAATACCCTGGCCGCTTTCCGGGCCGGAGCCCGCCAGGCGGAGGTAACCATATGCGGCATAGGAGAACGCGCGGGCAACGCCGCTCTCGAAGAGGTGATCATGGCGCTGACCGTACGTCGGCCCTATTACCGGCTCTCCCACGCCATTAAAACCGAGCAGATTTACCCCACGGCCCGCCGTCTGTCGCGTATCATCGGCCAGCCTCTTGCCCGCAACAAGCCCGTTGTCGGGGCGAACGCCTTTGCGCATGAATCCGGCATCCATCAGGCCGGCGTGCTCAAGAATCCGGAAACCTACGAAATAATGACCCCGGCTTCCATCGGGCTGCCCAATAACGCCATTGTCATGGGCAAACATTCGGGCAAAAATGCCGTCAAGGCCAAGCTTGAATCCATGGGCTATCACCTTGACGGCGCGCAGATCGATATGGTGCTCGCATCGGTAAAACGCCTTGCTGACAAAAAGAAAGAAATTTATGATGAGGATCTTGAGGCCTTGGTGCTGGAAGAGATCTACCGCATCCCCGACAAATACGCGCTTATCCATCTGGGAGTGCAGAGCGGCGATACCGGCCTGCCGCCTACGGCCGTGCTTGTTCTGGACGTTGACGGCAAACGCGTGCAGCACGCCTGTTTCGGCGTCGGGCCGGTGGACGCCGTTTTCCAGGCTATTGCCTGCGTGACGAAGCACAAGCCGAAGCTTGAACAGTATTCCGTCAACTCGATCACGGGCGGTACCGACGCCCTCGGCGAAGTTACCGTGCGTATCTCTGAAAACGGGAACAGCGCCATAGGCAGAGGATCGGACCCGGATATCATCAACGCCAGCGCCAGGGCCTACGTAAACGCTCTCAACCGCTTGTCCAAGAAACAGGAGGAAGTCTAGCATGGCACTCACCCTTGCTCAAAAAATCCTGGCCGCTCATGCCGCCGTTCCGGTGAGCGACGTCGGGCTTGAAGCCGGACGCATCGTTAACTGTAAGGTGGACTTGGTGCTCGCCAATGACATTACCGCCCCTCTCTCCATTAAGGCCTTCCGGCAGATGGGGGCCAAAGAGGTTTTCGACAAATCCAGAATAGCCCTGGTCATGGATCATTTCACACCGCAAAAGGATATAGCGTCGGCCGAACAGGTTAAAGGCGTACGTGAATTCGCCGAGGAACAGGCGATAGCCCATTACTTCGAGGGAGGCAACGCCGGCGTCGAGCATGCCCTCTTGCCGGAACTCGGCATGGTGGGGCCGGGAGATCTGGTGGTGGGCGCTGACAGCCATACCTGCACGTACGGCGGCATCGGCGCTTTTGCCACAGGCATGGGCTCCACGGACATCGCCGCCGCCATGGCTCTCGGCGAGAGCTGGTTCAAGGTGCCAGAAACCATACGCGTCAGTTTTTCCGGCACGCTTGCTCCCGACGTCAGCGGCAAAGATTTGATTCTCTGGACCATCAGCCAACTCGGCGTTGACGGGGCCCGTTACAAGGCTCTGGAATTTGACGGCCCCGTCATTGACGCCATGTCTGTGGAAGGGCGCCTTACCATGGCCAATATGGCCATTGAGGCGGGAGGCAAGGTCGGGCTCTTTGCCGCGGATACCTCAACGCTTGCCTACTGCAAGGATGCCGGGCGCACAAACGACGCCCCGCTCGCTCCGGATCCGGGGGCGCATTACGAGCGGCGCCTCAGCAAAGACGTTACCGGCCTTGAACCGCAGATAGCCTGTCCCCACCTGCCGGAAAACGTCCGTCCCGTATCCGAACTTAAGAGTATAGCCGTTAATCAGGTGATCATCGGTTCGTGTACAAACGGCCGGATTACCGACTTGCGCGCCGCCGCCGCTGTTTTTGCCGGACGCAAAGTGAAAAAAGGCTTGCGCTGCATCGTGCTGCCCGCGACTCCCGCTGTCTGGATGCAGGCATTGCAGGAAGGGCTCATCGAAACCATGCTCCAGGCCGGCTGCGTCTTGGGGCCCGCCTCTTGCGGCCCCTGCCTCGGCGGCCATCTCGGCATTCTTGCCGCGGGAGAGCGCGCTCTGGCTACCACCAACCGCAACTTTAAGGGCAGGATGGGCAGTCTGGATTCCGAAGTCTATCTTGCCAACCCCGCTGTGGCGGCGGCCACGGCCGTTGCCGGAGTGATTACCCACCCGGCGGCTCTGTAAAGCGGTTCGTTCCTCCGCGGGAGCGTCTCAAAGTAGGGCGGGCTTTGTCCGCAGTCTGAAACATTGTTCACGTAAAGCACAGGAGTGGGAAAACGTATGAAATATACCGGCAAGGTTCTTGCACTCGGGGATCATATAGACACTGACGCGATTATCCCGGCGAGATTTCTGATCAGTACTGATCCGGCGGAACTCGGCAGGCACTGCATGGAAGGCTATGATCCCAACTGGTTGGATAAGGTGACCCCCGGCGCCAGCGTGATGGTGGCCGGCCGAAATTTCGGCTGCGGATCGTCGCGGGAGCATGCGCCTGTAGCCATTGTGGGCGCGGGCATAGCCGTGGTCATCGCGCACAGTTTTGCCAGAATTTTTTACCGGAACGCTTTCAATATGGGATTAGTGCCCATTGAGATCGGCGATGCCGTCAGTGAATTTCGAGAGGGGCAGGAAATCGAAGTGAATGTGGATGAGGGCAACATTACCAATACAAGCACGGGCAAGGCAATTGTCTTCCCTCCTTTGCCCGCGGGCATGCGCGCCATACTGGATGCGGGCGGCCTCGCGGAATTCGTGAGAAAGCGTTTGGCGCGATGACGTCGGCCTTTGCGGATTTTTCAATGAATAAGGAATACCTATGATACAGAAACATCTCGTGTTGCTGCCGGGCGACGGCATCGGCCCTGAAGTCGTGGCGCAGGCGGTAAAGGCACTGCGCGTCGTGGAAAAACGTTTCGGAGTCTCTTTCAGCATGGAAACGGCCCTAATGGGCGGAGCGGCCATTGACGCTGCCGGAGTCCCCTTGCCGCCTGAAACCGTGGCCGCCTGCAAAAAGGCCGATGCCGTGCTTCTGGGCGCGGTGGGAGGCCCCAAATGGGACGGCCTTCCGAACAACGTCCGGCCTGAGGCCGGGCTGCTCGGCATCCGCAAGGAATTGGGGCTTTTCGCTAATCTGCGTCCCTCCACGGTCTTTCCCGAACTGGCATCCCTGTCCTGCCTGCGTCCGGATCTGGTGGAAAAGGGAGTGGATATTCTTGTGGTACGCGAACTGACCGGAGACGTGTATTTCGGCAAGCCCGCCGGAGAGGAGGTGCGCGACGGTCTGCGGTATGCCTTCAACAACATGATCTATAACGAAAGCGAAATACGCCGCATAGCCCGCGTGGCCTTTGCGGCGGCCCGTAAGCGCGGTAAGCGGGTCTGTTCGGTGGACAAGGCCAACGTGCTCGTGGTGGGCCGTCTCTGGCGCGCTGTTGTGGAAGAAGCGCACAAAGAATTCCCCGATGTGGATCTTTCGCACATGTACGTGGATAACTGCGCCATGCAGCTCATTATGAATCCCGGTCAGTTCGACGTGATCGTCACCGGCAATATTTTCGGCGACATTCTGTCTGACGAATCAGCCGCCGTGGCCGGCTCCCTCGGCATGCTGCCTTCAGCCTCCTTAAGCGGCACGGCCGGCGAGGGCGGCGTGGGTCTTTACGAGCCTGTTCACGGTTCCGCCCCGGACATCGCCGGCCGGGACAAAGCCAATCCCCTGGCTACCATCCTGTCCGTAGCCATGATGCTGCGCCTTTCTTTCGGTTTGGTCGAAGCCGCCGACGCTGTGGAAAAAGCGGTGCGCGAGGTGCTGCGCGAAGGATGGCGCACCGGCGACATCGCCGCCGGACGCGCGGAGAAAGTGGTGGGCTGCATCGCGATGGGAGATCTGGTGGCCGCCGGAATAGAGAACGCGCGGTAACCCGTGAAACCACCCTTGCATAGAGCATCGTCAAAGCGCAAATGCTCTATGCAAGGGACTCCGTCAGGGCGGCCAGTTCTTCCCGAATGACCCTGGCCGCTGTTTCGGCCGCGAGGCTGTCCATATTGGCGAGCAGGTCGGCAACCCGCGTTTCCAGCGCCTGAAGTTGCGCGTCCCGTTCCGCCAGTTGCTCTTCGAGGAGTTGTATTCTGTTGGCAAGCACTGTTATGCGCGAATCGTCCGCCAGGTTTTTCCCTTCATCCGGCGCGGCGTTTGCGAGAGTCTTGACACTTTGTTCCAGTACCTGGATGTGATCGCAAGCGCCGGAAAAACGCTGCACCAGTTCCTGAACTTCAGAGCTGCACCCGGCTATGCTCTCCCGATGCTCTCCCGCTTCAGCGGACAGCGCGGCAAGGTCTTGTTGCAGCACCCTCACTTTATCCGCCTGCTCCGCAATGATCGACTCCTGTTCGCTTACCTGCGCCTGTAAGGCTTGTATATCCGGAGAGGAGAGGAGGGACGGCGGGGCCGGTTGCGGCGCGAGAGGCGCTTCGTCGGCAACGCCGCTGTCGTTTGTCGCGCCGGCGGCCGTCGGGACGGGCCCTGACACCGGAGCCGTGGCAAGCATGTTGTCCAGCAAGGCGTCCAGTTCGTTCAAATCCACTCCGTCAAAACGCGAGCTCTGCGTCTCCGCGCCATAAGCGGCGTCATGCGGGGGAAAATCGGCCGCGTCCGCCTGTTGCGAGCTGTTTTGCCGTTGCGGCGCGGGCGCGGCGGGGGTTTGCGGCGGCGGAGCTATCCCCTCCGCGTCCGAGCTATCCGCTTCGGCATATCCGGCATCAGAAAGGGGCGGTATCGCGTCTTCCGGCAAAAAGCGCTCCATGTCGCCAAGGGAAACGCGATCGCCGGCGGCGGGAGCGGGCGTTGCCGAACCGGCGGGCGTTCCTCCGGCAAGACGCCCGTCCGGTTTTTTCTTGTCCGCTGCCGTGTCGCTTCCGGCATGGACACTATCGTCGGGAGGGGAAACATCGTCCTGGTCGTCCCCGGTAAGGATGCTGTCAAGATCGGCGAAAAGATCCCCGTCGGGAGCCGCGGCGGCTTTTGCGGGAGCGGCTGTTTCTTCCCCAGCCGGAGAAGAGGTGGACTCCGCCAGTAATGCCGCGAAAAGCGCGTCATCGTCCGGAATGGGAGGACTTTTTTGCGGGGCATCCGCTTTTGCCGCGGACGGCGGCGCGTTCACATTCCCGGACGGTATCGGCGGGGGAGAGTTTTTTTTCGGCGTTGTCAGCGCGGTCGGCAGGGCGTCGAGATCCGGCATGTCCGGATTGCCGATGGCGAAGTCAGGTTCGTCATCGCTTTCCTGAACGCTGTCTTTTTGCGAAGCGCCAAAGGAACGCAGCAATTTGTCAACATCATCCATACCGGGGAGTTCAAGGCTTTCGTCATGATCCACCGTATGGTCCACCGGCGTCGGATCCGGAAAAGGCATCGGCCTGTTCGAAGCGCCGGCCGACGGGGTTTTATCGTCGGAAAGATCGTCAAGCATGGCGTCAAGATCCGCGCTGAAGTCCTCCTCGTCGATTCCGGCATGTTGCGCCGGGCTGCGGCCGGGTTTGACGATCTCAAGGAGATCGACGACATCGTCATCCGCGTCAGCTACGACACGAGTCGCGTCAAGGGCCTTGTTCGGTGTGCTGGGTTCATTTTTCGACATATGTGCATCCGGAAGGAGGAGGTTACGGCAGACGGCGGGCTCTTGCCAATATCACGGATTTTCATGGCAAACAGCATAACCATACCTTGATGATTATGGCAAGTAAGGGAGCGCGGCGGCCGGGGGGCGCCCTGAAAAAATGCGCCGCTCCGGACAAAGCGTCGTGGTTCAGCACGTATTGCGGCATCCGCAGGTTTCCGGGCAGTTATCCGCCTGTTTGAAAGCGATAAGGGGACAGTTTTTACAGATATCGGCACCGGGAAAAGGATCGCCGGGCCGGGTCAGGGCGCTGGAGCCGAATTTGTCGATACGCTGCAACAGGCGGTTAACGGTAAGTTCCAGATGTTCGCCGGGAATAAAGGCATTGACCTCTCCCCGTTCCGTTTTTCCAGCATTGTAGCTGCCGGAGCAGCAGGGGGAAAGATTGAAGGTTTTTTCCATCCAGCAGAAGGCCGCGCCGCCGCAGGCAGCGGAACTCATGCTGACCAGGGGTCTGAGGGGATGCGTGTCCGTAGCCGCCATATAGTCTACAGCCAGATGATACGATTGCATGTTGTCGCAATAGAAGTGGATGACGTGCGGCGCGACGGTGGCCTTGCCGAGAGGCCCCACGGCGATTCCCCTGAGCGAATTCATGGGCAGCCGGGGTTTGGAACGCAAAAAACGTTCCGCCTGAGCGGGATCAACGCAATATCGGTCCAAATGCCTGACGTCCGTCGCGTCAATATCCTTCCAGCCGAAGCTTGCCCTGGCGTTGGCGCATGCCAGATCTTCCCTGCCCGCCACAACCGTCAACCCCTGCATGCGGGCGGCAATTTCCCACTGGCAGAAGGTGATGGGTTTCACCGGCGTTACATGCGTCGTTCCGCTTTTGAAGTTTGCGACATCATCGTCCGTAAAAAGCCAGGTGACGGCAACAGGATGATGATAGAGCCGCAGTTCTTGCATCAAAATGTCTTCCATTTCGCGGTAATTCTGGGACATGCGTTTCTCCTGGCGGGTAATGAAAGCTCACGCGCGATTCCGTTGTGTCAGAGATCGAAGGGAATCCCCATGAACAGCTTGATGTCGTGCTCGTCCTGAAAGGCGTTTTTGTAAGCGGCCCAACTCGGCTGGGAAGAGCCGTTTTTGTATTCCGTGTAATGTACCTTGACAAATGCTCCCTGGCAGGGGGCATCCGGTTTGCTGTATCCGATATCGACATTAAAAGCCCATTCCTTTAAATGTTCCGAATAGCCGTAGGCTTTGCCGTCCCACCCCAACGCCGCGCCCAGGCCGATCGAAAAGCCGGGCAGGGGCAAAAGGTCGTCCAGGCGGCGCTCAACGCCCAGATAAACGGCCTTTTCATCATGTGCGTTCCAATCGGATCGGGCGTCCCACCATGCCTCGTAGGCGCCTTTGGAACTACCGTTTCTGTCTGTGAGACGGTAGGCGAAATACCCCACCTGGACGGAACTGGTAACGGGAGCGCGGGTATATGTGCCCTCCAGTTTCACTGTCCAAAGCTTAGTGTCAAAGCGGCTGAACAGGTAATGCTGGCTGGCGGTTCCGGCGAAGTTGTCGTTGGGGCTCGTACCCGAATCGTCGTTGTCGTCCATGAGGTACAGGTGGTAGCCAAGGCTCAGCTTGTGTGTATCCTTTGTGCCGCTTTGCCCGTATTCGGTTTCATAACGGCTTTTAAAATGGGCGTTTTTCAGATGGTTTTTGGATTCTCCGTAAGCGGCCTCCACAGTAAAGCCGTCAGCGAAGCGGTAACTCGTCCCTGCGCTCCACAGCCATGGCACGCGGCTTTGGCCGTCGTTTTTGAGAAAGGCGTTGGTGCTTGGAAACCATGGAGCCTTGTATTCGTCGGCCCAGGCGGCGGCAACGGACAAGTTGCCGAAGTCGGCACCCATGTTCAGCCCCCGATAGGTGCCCGGCATGATTGACCAGTTTACCCCAAGCACACCCGGTCCCGAGGGTTGCAGGTAGCCAGCCCTGCCCCACAGCGGGCCGGCTTTTGCCTTGATTGCGGCCGTATATACCGAAAAACCGTCTTTTGTTTTGTTTTTGCTCCAATCAGGATGCCAGGGGTTATGCCAGGGGAAGAAACCCATCTCATGATCCACGGCGCCGGCGTTATGAATATCCGTTGATCCGAACAGAGCGAAATCAACGCCGACACTATCCCCCAGAAAACCGGAGGAAAAATCCGCATTGGCCTGAAGCGTGGCGTGTTCAAGGTTGACGGCATAGGCGTCGGAGGCGGGATCGTAGCGTTTTCGGTCGCGTTGGAAATAGTAAAGTCCGCCGCTGAGGGCCGCCTTGTCGAAAAAATCCGTTCCTGTGGAAAAACTTCTTTTTTTCGCCTCTTCCGCCCCGGCGGTGGCCGGCGCGGTGTCGTCCCCGGCGTCGGCGGAACGGGGAGGGAAAAGCGGCGGCAAGCACAGCAGCGCCAATACAACCGGGACAAGAATGCTCCGGCGCGGCCTCACCGCGGAGGTCGTGCGCGCGTTTGCC
This sequence comes from Desulfovibrio sp., assembly GCA_031279825.1. GTDB lineage: Bacteria > Desulfobacterota > Desulfovibrionia > Desulfovibrionales > Desulfovibrionaceae > Frigididesulfovibrio. The sequence goes on from JAITHT010000021.1 coordinate 29,331, forward strand.
GGAAGACATCCTTTCGCGGCAGGCAAGGGGAAGGTTTTCATCAACTGGCGCCTTTCTCCTTATTGGGAAGCTGTGTCGGCGACTTGCGTCCGCAAGTATACCCGTACGCGTATCTTTTTTCAAATGAAAAACGCGCCGTCGGCGGGCTCGAGTAGCGCGGCGACGTAGCTTTGAGCGTCAAAGGGCCTCAGATCTTCCATTTTTTCTCCCAGACCGACGAAAGAAATGGGAATGTCGTACCGCATGGCGGCGGCGACGGCTATGCCGCCTTTGGCGGTGCCGTCGAGCTTGGTGATGATGAGTTCGTCTATGCCACAGGCCTGATGGAAAAGCTTCACCTGCGACAGGCCGTTTTGTCCGACAGTGGCGTCAAGAACCAGAATAGTGCGGTGAGGGGCGCCGGGATGGCGCTTGCCGAGGACGCGGCCGATTTTCACCAGTTCTTCCATCAGGTTGGTTTTTGTCTGCAAGCGTCCGGCAGTGTCCACAAACAGCGTGTCATAGCCGCCGGCAAAGGCGGCGTCGAGGGCTTCGTAAGCGACGGCTGCGGGATCCGCTCCGTGTCCTTTGGCGTAAAAACCCGCTCCCGCCCGTTTGGCCCATATTGCAAGCTGTTCGATAGCCGCGGCTCGAAAGGTGTCTCCGGCCGCGAGCATGACTTTCTTCCCCTGGAGTACGGCACGGTGGCAGAGTTTGGCGATGGTGGTGGTTTTGCCCGCGCCGTTGACGCCGATGACAAGGACGACTTCAGGGGGATTGAGCGCGCTGATGCGCCGCACGGGCCTGAAAAGTTCCAGAAGTTCAAGTCGCATGGCGTCGCGCAGAGAGGCGGCGTCCTGAACTCCCTCCACACGGGAGCGGCGCCGCAGGCGTTCTGTCAGGCCGTTGGCGGTTTCAAAGCCCACGTCGGCCATAATAAGGATTTCCTCCAGTTCCTCCCAGAAAGAGGCGTCGATAGCCCGGCCCGGCAGAAATAACGCATTGAGTCTGTGCGCCACATGCTCACGGGTTTTTGCCAATCCTTCCGAGAGCTTGACGATTAGCCTGTTGCGTTCGTCCTCTTCATCCTCCACATCAAGGGCCAGGGCAAGACGGTATTGGAGTTCCGAACGAAAATCTTCCAGGCGCTCGTATTCCATGTCTTCAAGCCAGAGACGGAAGGTTGTGATAAAGGCGTCAACTTCTTCCGGCGGCGCTTCCAGAGCGGTAAGCAGAAAGCGGATACGTTCCCAGAGGAGATCTCCGGCTTTTTCGACGCCTTCCAGAACCACCGCAAGCCAGGCGGACAGGCGGGGTTCGGCCCGCCTGAGGGCAAGAGTCATGGCATTTTGTTCCGGCGTCTGTTCGGGGGCATGGAAAAGGAAAGCGTTTTGCGGGCCGTCCGGCACATCCTCCGCTACCGGGAAGGCCGCTGTCGCGTCACACCGCTCTTGTACGGCTTCGGCGCGGCGGCTGCCTTCGTCACCCACCTTGTGAACGGAGTGCGATGCGGCGCCGAATACCTTGCGGATGGAAGAAAAAAAACCCATAAGAACCTCGCTGGACGGTTTACGTTGCGGATAGGGCAGTGGAGCAAATGTGCGGAAAAAAGACAAGATCCGCCGTATACGCCGTGAGCGTATGGCCGGCTCGCTTCCGTCCGCGCATCATATCTTGCCTTAACACAGGATGTAGCGTACCGTAAGGGATGATTTCCGTTTATATATTGCAAGCATAGAGTAAGCCAGTGTGCGGCGTATACGTTGCGCGCGGGCGGGGATTCCTGTCATTGTAATATGTTGCCCGGCCTTGCGGCGAAATCCATGTCACCCGCGGCCGACGCAGCTATCGTTTCAGGCGGTCTTCGCCTGATCCGATGCTTCGCGCGTATCGTCGGGCAACGCCGAAGTGAAATCACCCCGGAGCGTTTTACTTGAAGTCATTTCATAATTCACTATGAAATGACTTCTAACGCCGGGCGAAAGTCCGGCGCGCCGCCACAAGCGGCGTGAGCAAGCCGAAAACCGCTTTATGAAATCACTTGTTGTGAAACGCTCCACAGCGGGTAACTACGCCTGCGCGCTGTGCGCCCCGAAAGGCGCGGGCGCGACCTGTTCCGCCGTTGAACGCCGGAGGGAGCGTCTCACGTGCGAAATGCTTTAACTACCGTTATCGGGAGGATGCCATGAACGAAAGAGCGCTGGGATTCGCCACCCGCCTCACCCGCGAGGATGTGGCCGGCGTCATTGAAGCCCTGATTGACGGGCTCAAGGATGGCCGTCTGAAAGTACACAAGAGCAACGACGTGCTTGAACTGGAGGTTCCCCGCGTTATCGACCTGGAAGTCGAAGCCGGCGTCCGCGACGAGCGGGCCACATTCTCCATAGAGGTATCCTGGCGGACCAACCGGGCGGAAAATCCCGATGCGCCGGAAGGGCCGTACGCTCCCGGCACCGGCGATTACGGGAATACGACGTTTTTTTCCGGAAAATCCGCCGCAAAAGGCGGGGCATTGCAAGCCCGTACAAAGGCGCCGGTAAAAAAGCGCGTGCCGAGCGCAACGAAAAGCGGCGGTTCCGGACGCAGCACGAAAAAATAATTTCTGTATGTTGAGGAAAGTAGAGGGATGCGGACAGGCAGCGTGTTTTTGGGGCTGGATGTAGGTTCGACCACTGTTAAAATCGTTGTTCTCGACGAACAGGAAAACATTCTTTTCGAGCGTTATCAGCGGCACCTTTCCGAGGTACGGAGCACTGTGGGGCAGTTGTTGCGCGAAGTCGAGTCTTTCCTGCCCGACGCGATCCGCTATGCGGCCCTGAGCGGTTCGGGCGCCATCGTTCTGGCTGAGGAAATGGGCTTGCCCTTTGTGCAGGAAGTGGTCGCCTCCGGACTTTGGATCCGCCGTTGCATTCCGGATGCAGATGTGGCCATTGAATTGGGGGGAGAAGACGCCAAGTTGACTTTTTTTACCGGCGGTCCGGATCAGCGCATGAATGAAACCTGCGCCGGAGGCACCGGGGCCTTCATCGATCAAATGGCCGCCTTTCTTAATACGGATCCTGCGGGTCTGGATGCATTGGCCGAAAGCTTTTCAATCCTCTATCCCATTGCTTCCCGTTGCGGCGTATTCGCAAAAACCGACATCCTCCCTTTGCTGAACGAGGGGTGCTCCCGTAACGACATAGCGGCTTCGATTATGCAGGCGGTGGTCAACCAGACCATCAGCGGTCTGGCGCGCGGCCGCGCCATTACCGGCAAGGTGGTTTTTCTGGGAGGCCCTCTGGCCTTTTTGCCTTCCCTGCGTCGGCGTTTTACGGAAACCCTCAATCTGAACGCCGATCACGCGCTTTTTCCCGAACATGCCGAATATTTCGTGGCCCTGGGCGCCGCTTTGTTCTCCCGGAGCAAGGTCAGGGAACATGCCGATGCTCCTGCCGCCGGTCTGTTGCGCCGCATGATCGCGATACTGGAGCAAACGGCCGGTAGAGAAAGGCAGTCGCATCTGCCGCCTTTATTTTTCTCTCGGGAGGAACGGGAGGAGTTTTGCGAGCGTCATGCCCGGGAACGTCTGGAAAGGGCGTCTTTTGAGGAATACAGCGGCGATGCCTGGCTGGGAATGGACAGCGGCTCCACCACCATCAAGGCGGTGCTGCTTGATGCCCGCAAGCGCCTGCTGTATTCCTCATACGGCCCTAACCTGGGAGATCCGTTACGAGCGGCGGTGGGCATATTATCGGCGATTTACGCCAAGGCGCGGCCCGGCCTGCGCATCCGCGGCGCCGCGGTGACGGGATACGGCAGCGGGCTTTTGGCAGCGGGATTGCGGGCCGACGTGGATGAGGTGGAAACAGTGGCCCACTTCACCGGAGCCAGGTTTTTTCTCCCCAAGGTGACGTATATTCTGGACATCGGCGGCCAGGACATCAAGTGCATGCGCGTCCGTTCCGGAGCCATCGATCGCATCCAACTCAACGAGGCATGCTCGGCCGGTTGCGGCTCTTTTATCGAATCCTTCGCCAGATCGCTGGATATGCCTTTGGAACGTTTCGTGAACGCCGCTCTGGCGGCGCGCAGTCCCGTGGATCTCGGCACGCGCTGCACCGTGTTCATGAATTCCAAGGTCAAACAGGCCCAGAAAGACGGCGTGGACGTGGGAGACATCGCCGCCGGCCTATCCTACTCCGTGGTGCGCAACGCATGTTATAAAGTGATGAAAATCACCAATATGGACGAGCTTGGCGAACATGTGGTGGTACAGGGAGGTTCCTTCATCAACGACGCTTTGTTGCGCGCCCTTGAACTGCAATTGGGACGGCCTGTCGTCCGGCCGGACGTGGCCGGGCTCATGGGGGCCTTCGGCGCGGCCTTGCTGGCGCGGGAACGCGGTTCCCAAGACGAGCCCTCGACAATCATCGGCCCGGAAGAACTCGAAAATTTCAGCGTCCAGGTCAAGACGGCCCGTTGCCGCCATTGCTCCAATCATTGTCTGCTCACCATATCCGTTTTTGCCGACGGGAGGCGTTTCGCTTCGGGCAATCGTTGCGAACGCGGCGCCGGCGCGGTTCCACAGGAGTTGCCCAATCTCTATCGCTACAAGTACGCGCGGCTGTTCGAGCAGTATCGCCCCCTGCCCCGCCACAAGGCGCCGCGCGGCACTGTGGGCGTCCCCCGCGTTCTGAACATGTACGAGAACTATCCCCTGTGGTTCACCCTGCTCACCTCCTTGGGCTTTCGCGTACAGTTGTCCAGCCCCTCCTCAAAGGAGTTGTTTTTCAAAGGGTACGGCACCATCCCTTCGCAGACGGTCTGCTACCCCGCCAAGCTGGCTCACGGGCATATCCTTGATTTAATCGAGCGCAAAGTGGACTGTATCTTTTATCCCTGCCTGCCTTTCGAACAGAAGCATTTCAGCACTCAGACCGGGAATTTCAACTGTCCCGTGGTTATCGGCTATCCTGAACTCCTGGCGAAAAACATCGGCGAACTGACGGAGGCCGATATTGCCATCGTGCATCAGTTCCTGCCTTTGGATCGAACCGTTCTGGCCAAACGTCTGCGCCATATCCCCCTGTTCGCTGACATCCCCCCGGCTGAATTGGAAGAGGCCGTTCAGCGGGGATTTAGCGAAATGGACGCTTACAAGAACGATATTTCCCACGCCGGCGAAGAAGCCCTTAAGGAGTTGCACGACAAGGGTATCTTCGGCATCGTTCTCGCCGGACATCCGTATCATGCGGATCCTGAGGTGCATCACGGCATCGCCGAGTTGATCAACTCCTGCGGCATGGGCGTTTTGACGGAAGATTCCGTGGCGCATCTCATGCCTGATCCCGGACTGTTGCGGGTGGTGGATCAGTGGAGCTACCATGCCCGTTTATACAGAGCGGGGGCCTATGTCGCGGATACGGACAATCTGGCCGTGCTGCAGCTTGTTTCGTTCGGCTGCGGCCTGGATGCCATCACCTCGGATCAGCTTGAGGAAATCGTCACCATGCGCGGCCGCCTCTACGCCCAGATTAAAATAGACGAGGGAGACAACCTGGGGCCGGCCCGCATCCGCATCCGCTCGTTGTTGGCCGCTTTGCGCGAGCGTAAGGGCCGCCAGAACGAAAGCCCGCCTGCGAACGCATATAAGGGGTCGCCTCCTTTTACCGAAGCCATGCGCGATACCCATACGATACTGGTCCCGCAGCTTTCGCCGGTGCATTTTCAGTTCATCGAGGCCATTTTTTCCGCCGAGGGCTACAAGGTCGCGCAGCTGCCGTCGGTGGAACGCCACGCCATTGAACTCGGCCTCAGGTATGTGAATAATGATGCCTGTTTTCCCGCCATCGTCGTCGTGGGGCAACTGGTGCACGCCGTACGCGGCGGCCGTTACGACGCGGACAGGATCGCCGTGATGATCTCCCAGACCGGCGGAGGCTGCCGGGCCACCAATTATATAGCTTTTTTGCGCAAAGCCCTGATGGACTGCGGTATGGAGCATATACCGATCCTTTCCTTCAATATGCACGGGCTGGAGAAAAATCCCGGTTTCAGGCTCACGGGCAGACTTTTGCGCCGCCTGCTTACCGCCGGATTTTATGGCGACGCCCTCATGCGTGTGCTGCGCCGGGTCAATCCGTACGAGTCGGCGCCGGGCAGCGCCAAGGCGCTTGCCGCCGAATGGGCGGAAAAAGGCAAGGCGGCGATCCTCAGCGGCAGCCCCATACGTTACGAACGCACCATGTTCGCCATGGTCAGGGCCTTTGACGCGCTGCCCTTGCTTACCGAAGAAAGAAAGCCCCGTGTGGGGCTCGTGGGGGAGATTCTGCTGAAGTACCACCCGGACGCCAACAACCGAGCCGCCGAAATTGTGGAGCAGGAAGGCGGCGAGGCCGTGGTTCCCGATCTTATGGATTTTGTGCTGTATTCCTTTTACGATAGCGTTTTTAATTACCACCACCTTGCCGGCACATGGAAAAACTACGCCAGGGGACTGCTGAGCATAGCTTTTCTGGAATGCTGCCGCTGGGGTATGCGCATGGCCCTTGAACGCAGCCGGCGCTTCACTCCGCCCGTCCGTTTCAGAGAACTTCGCCACAAGGCGAACAGCCTGATCTCCCTGGGGCACCAGACCGGAGAGGGATGGCTTTTGGCCGCGGAAATGCTGGAACTTCTTGACTCCGGGGTAAGCAACATTTTGTGCATGCAGCCCTTCGGCTGCCTGCCCAACCATATCACCGGCAAAGGCCTGCTCAAGGAGTTGAAGCATCGTTTTCCCGAAGCCAACATCGCGGCTGTGGACTACGATCCCGGCGCGAGCGAGGCTAATCAGATCAATCGTATCAAACTCATGATGTCCGTGGCGAAATAACGCCTCCCGACCTCGTGTTTCATGGCGGCGGCTATGCGTTTTTATCTCGCCACCCTCGGCTGCAAGGTCAATCAATACGAGTCCCAGGCCCTGCGGGAGGCATGGCTGGCGCAGGATTGGCAGGAAGCCCGCACCCCGGAACAGGCTGACCTGATAGTGCTGAATTCATGCGCCGTGACGGCCGGCGCCATCGCCGATTTGCGCAATCGTGCGCGCCGGCTGCACCGGGCCGCGCCGGAGGGCGCCGTGATCATTACCGGCTGTGCGGCGGAAATTTCGGCCGAGGAATTGGCGAATCTGCCGGGTGTATCCGCGGTGATAGGACAAAGCCGCAAGACGGAATTGCTGCAAGTGGGGTGGGAAAGGCGGATTCTATCTCCGGCGGATTCTCCCGCGCGGGAGCCTGGGGGCGTTCGCGGCGTTTCGGAGTGGGAGGATACTGCCGGCCCCTTTCCCGATTTCGCCGTTTCCGGCTCGGAGCGTTCGCGGGCGCTGCTCAAGATTCAGGACGGCTGCTCGCATCACTGCACCTACTGCGTTGTCCCCCTGACGCGGGGCAATGCGCGCTCGCGAAATTTCGCGGAGGCTTTGAGCGAGGCAAAGAGGCTGCTGGCCTCGGGATTTCGGGAGATTGTGCTCAGCGGAGTGAATTTGCGTCAATACGGGGAAGATCTGACCGAACAGGCATGCCGAAAGCCCGCGGCGTCATCCGGCTGTGACTTTTGGGATTTGCTGTACCGGCTTGATCGTGAACTGCGTCCCGCATGGGCGGGACGGGCGCGTTTGCGCGTCAGTTCCCTCGATCCGGGCCAACTCGGCCAAAAAGCCATGGACGTGCTCGGTTCGAGCCGAATGGTCGCCCCTCACCTGCATCTTTCTCTGCAAAGCGGCAGTTCTTCCGTGCTTGGCCGTATGGGGCGCGGGCATTACAGGCCGGAAAAGATTCCTGAGTTTTTTGCCGGTCTGCGCTCATGCTGGCCGACATTCGGTTTGGGCGCGGATATTTTGACGGGTTTTCCCGGTGAAAGCGAGGCGGAATTTCAGGAAAGTCTCTCTCTGTGCCGGGCCTTGCCGTTGACTTACGGTCACGTATTTCCGTATTCCCGGCGGCCGGGCACGCTTGCGGCGGCTATGGGCGGGCAGTTGTCCGAGGCGGTGAAAAAAGAGCGGTCGGCCGCGCTGCGCTCCCTGATCCGGGAAAAAAAACGGGATTTTTTACGGATGCTCCTGGATATTCCTTTGATGCGGGTGGTGTTTGAAGACAGAAGCGAGCGGAGCGGCGGGGAAGGCTTTGCCGAAAAGCCGCGCGCTCTTTTTTTTCACGGCTTGAATGAATTCTATGCTGACTGCCGCCTGGAAACGACATCCGCCGGACAGGTCGTGCCGAAGTTTCGTGTCTTAAGTCGTGCGCGTCCTTTGCGTGTGGAGGATGACGCGCTGCTGGTCGCTTTGGCGGAAAATGCCGATACCGGGCAAGGATCCAAATGAGGTAGCGAAGCCCTTCAGGGCTTCGCTACCTCATTTGGATGCCGTTATAGGAAAAATGAGAGTGTTTACCTAAAGATATACATCATTTGAGATTGCCATAGCGAAAATATTTCAGGCTTGGTTATGGCGCACCAGAATTTTTTCCGCTTTTTACGACTTTTGCGGACTTGCAATTTTTGCATTCTGGCATAGTGGATCCTCGCTTGGTTCCTCTATACCATAACATATCTATAAGTCAACACTATCAAACTTGCCGCGCTCAAACCCTGTGAAATCACGAATTTCCGGGATGTCAGAAAAGTCTGTATCCTTATCGTTCATTTGTTTTAGGGAACCGCTGAACAATTGTCCGGTGGCGGGGCGGCTTTGTTTCAGGCAGTAAAATTTCCGAAAAAAGGGGAAAAATCCGGTAAAAATTGCCTCATTTTACTCTCGTTTTGTACCTTTTCCCTGAAAAAAGGCGCAATTATGCCTTAGCAGGCCACTGCCGGCATGAGGATACGTGCGCCTTTTTTTGGAAAAGGGGCACAAAATGAAGAAAATAGAAGGAATTTCAGCTCAAATGCAGCAACTTTGACGGTTTTTTGCTGCCCCGCTGAATAATAAAGCCTGCTTGACTTCATTATTCAGCGTTTCCTTAG
>JAITHT010000020.1 GCA_031279825.1 Desulfovibrio sp.
AGGGGGTACACCCGGTCCCATTCCGAACCCGGAAGTTAAGCCCTTCATCGCCGATGATACTGCATGCCCTACATGTGGGAAGGTAGGCCGGCGCCAACATTATTTCTCTAAAGCGGGCAGCCCGGCTACCATGCCGGGATGCCCGCTCCTTTGATTATGACCGTTCGCTCATCCCCTTGACGTTGTTTTTCGTATCGTGGAGCATACATGCAAAATACCGACGGCGCCGTTAAGTGGATTGCCCGCTTTTGGGCACGCGGCTTTTATGTCACAACCGTTGGTCTTGATGAGGATTCTGTTCGTAAGTACATCAAGCACCAAGAAAAAGACGACCAGCGGGTAGACCAATTACGGTTGTTATAGGACGCCCCCTTGGGGGGCTCACATATTCAAACCGCTTTGAGCGGTCCATACTCTTTCAAGCCCACGGCTTTGCCGGGGGTACCTGACTTGCCTTCAAACTTTATTTTTTGTAAAGGTCTAAAATGCCCGTCCAGGCTTGGCCTGTCGTCTCTTCTGGTGTTGCGTCCATGAAATTCATAGATATTTAAGCAACCAGGGGCTTGCCGGTATATGTCCACTGAAATGACTTGGCCCAAAGTTGGTTATAGTTTTTGATGTAGCACATAATCTGCTCCACCAAGGCCCGCTTGCCCGGCCAGACTCCTCCGCGCAATACGTCACGTGTGAAAATATTAAACCATATCTCGCGATCTGATTCAGCCAGGAGGCGTAAGTCGGCGTAAAATGGAGCGTCAGGCGCCTTCTTTTGGCTACCCACTTGCGCGCGTCTTCCTGTTTGTGCGTTGACAGATTGTCCACTATTACATGGAGTTGCCGACTTGGATATTGACGGTACAAGCGTTTCAAAAAACGTAGAAACTCCAGGCTGTTGGCACTATCTACCCTTTTGCCTGTTATCGCGCCTTCGTGCACGGCCAGAGCGGCAAGGAGGCAGCTTGTGCCGTTTCGTTTGTATGTCGCTGTTAGCCTGGCGGGATCATCAGGCCGCATCGGCAATACGGGCTGGGTTCTGTCAAGCGCTTGAATTTGCGATTTTTCATCAACACAAAGCAGCAAAGCATTCTCCGGCGAAGACAAGTAAAGGCCGATTATAGCGGTTTGCTTTTCCGCAAACTCCGGATCCGGGCTCTTTCCGCACCAGTACCTGATTTTGTGCGGTTTTATGGCGCCTGCCGTGAGAATTTGCTGTACCGTTGATTTACCATACCCGGTCGCTTCGGCAAGTTTTCGCACGCTCCAACGCGTACTCCCGTCAACAGGAGTGCTGCAAGCCAGTGCGATAACTCCCGTTTCAGAGTGGATCCCTGCTCTTCGGTCAATGCAACTCGGATACATGGCCGCATAACAAACTCCTTGTCTGGAGTCAATTATATGTATTTATTTCAAGGACGCAACACTAGAGCAGATTAACTTTGAAACGTTGCACTCGTCGCACTCGGCGAAAACACGTTTCGCCCACTCCTCGTGCACGTAACCGGCGCTTACGCAGGCGGACGGCAGCACTTCTCGCCCGATCACCGCCGGAGCGGTTGCAAAGTGAAAAACCTGCTCTATTTCGGCACTCCTAAAGACTGTACAATCAAAATAGAATAGTTCGGCGGAAGAGGCAAACGAGCGTGCAACACGGACACGCCATTGGCCTTGACCACGTTGGACAGCCCGGCTGAGGCGCAATACAGTCCTACATTCTGATACATGGAGCCGACATGCATCCCCGCGTAGGGCCCTTCTTCAGCGGCAAAAAGCAGCGTAAGCGGCGCGCCGCCGAATTTGGCGCGCACATCCTCGTCCAGCACCTTAATGAGTTCATGATTTTCTCCTTCATAACGCCACACTCCGTTGGACATAACCGCGTATAACGCCACGGCCTGGGAATTTCTGGCCGTGGGCACGGTACGGCGACCATCGGTCCTGTTTACTCCCCAGGCCGCCCAGAAAAGATTCCCCAAATCTTGATCCGAGGGCATCTGCTGCGAAATAGCCCTATTGGTCGCGCGAAGCGCCAAAGCCTGCATCAACGGCTTGCCTCCGTTCTTGTCCGGTGCGGCCAAGGTAAGACGCTCCTCTGCGGAAGCGGCCAAGGCATTGGAACAAAGCGGCAACATGAAAAAAACGCCGAAAAAGCACACGGCAAACATATTTCCTATACGCATGAGAAACTCCTTTCATGCTATTACGAGTATTACGCATACCACAAAATCATAATCTTTCTATATCGTCAATCCTGCCTGCGTCCTTGATGACTAAAAAAAGGTCGGGAAAAAGCAAAGCTTGGCAATGCCCTTCTCTTCGTGTAGTAGAAAGCATCTCTCGGTATACTCCTCGTGCGCGTCGATACCACCCGCTCCAAAACAGTCGCGTTTCGTCGTTACCCCGGAAGCGCTGCTTTTTAAGGATACGCCATGCCTCACCCTATTCTTCTCTTTCCCGGCCAAGGTTCACAGGAAGCCGGAATGGGCAGGGAACTCGCCGAAACGGATCACGAGATCATGGAACTCTGGAAAAAGGCCGAACGCATCAGCGGAATCGCCTTGCGGGACATTTATTGGGATGGGGACGAAAGCGCCATGGCCGACACCCGTAATCTGCAACCCGCCATGACCGTGGTCAATCTGAGTCTCTGGAGCAAACTGTCGGTAAAAATGACCCCTCTGGCAGCGGCCGGGCACAGCCTCGGCGAATTCAGCGCCGTGGCCTCCGCCGGAGTCCTCCCTTTTGAAATAATTCTTGAACTGATTAGTCTACGCGGTCATCTCATGAGTCAGGCCGATCCGCATTGCCGGGGAGGCATGGCCGCCGTCGTCAAGCTCACTCTGTCACAGGTGGAAGCCTGTGTGACCGAGGTCCATGCCGATACCGGAGAAAGCATTGTCATCGCCAACCACAACACCCCTAATCAGTTTGTAGTCAGCGGGACAGCCACCGCCATAGCCAACCTCCAGGAAAAGGTCAAAACGGCTAAAGGCAGGGCCGTACCCTTGGCCGTATCCGGCGCCTTTCACAGCCCGCTCATGAGCGAGGCCGCCGCGGAATTTGCCAAAGCTCTCGACAAGGTCAGCAAAAATGCCTGGAGCAAAGCCCGGTTCCCTATATATGCCAATGTTTTTCCCAAAGCGGAAACGGATCCCTCCACTCTGAAAAAACTTTTGGGCAGGCAGATGGTCTCGCCCGTCTACTGGACGGACACCATTTCCCGCCTCTGGGACGACGGCGGTTCCCTTTTTGTGGAATGCGGCCCCAAAGGCGTGCTCAGCAGAATGATCGATCCCATCCTGCAGAACCACGCCCCGGCCTTGGCCCTCCACAGTGCGGAGAGCCCGGCATGGAAGGCCGTCAACATCCATTCCATACAGCAATTGCAAGAGTTTTCGCTGTAAGCGAATCGCCGTAGGAGATTTTCATGGCCTTAAGCATAGGAATCGTCGGTTTGCCTAATGTGGGTAAATCCACCTTGTTCAACGCCCTTACCAAGGCACGAAACGCCGATGCCGCGAATTATCCCTTTTGCACCATAGAACCGAATAAAGCCACCGTTCCCGTGCCGGACAATCGCCTTGCCGTCCTGACAAGCTTGGTCAAGCCGCAAAAAACCGTCCACGCCACAGTGGATTTCATCGACATTGCCGGCTTGGTACGCGGTGCCAGCAAAGGAGAGGGCTTGGGCAACCAATTTCTCGCCAACATTCGTGAATGTGCGGCAATTCTCGAAGTTGTGCGCTGTTTTGACGACGAGAATATCGCGCATGTTGATGGCGGCGTTGATCCCCTGCGCGACATTGAAACCATTGAAACGGAACTGCTGCTCGCCGATATGCAGACTCTGGAAAAACGCTTGGAAAAATCCAGAAAAACTGCAAAAATGGATAAGAGTGCGCAAATACTGACGACCGATCTGGAAAACCTGCTTGCCCATCTGGACAAAGGCAAACCCGCCGCGACCTTTGCCGCTCCGGACAATGAGCCGTACAGGCAAACTTTACGGGAACTCGGCTTACTCACCGCAAAAAAAATCATTTATTGCGCCAATGTGGATGAAGGCTCTCTCGCTGAAGCGCAAAACGCCGCGCACATCAAGGCTCTCTCCGCCTTTGCCGCCGGACGCGGCTGCCCAATGGCGATTATCTGCGCCAAGATTGAAGAGGAACTCCAGGGATTGACCGAGCGTGAGCAGGCGGATATTCTCTCTGCCTACAACATAATGGAAGGCAGTTTGCCCCAGGTCATCCGCACCGGGTACGCCGCCCTGAATCTGGCCAGCTATTTTACGGCGGGCGAAAAAGAAGTCCGCGCCTGGACCATATCCTCCGGCTGTAAGGCTCCCCAGGCCGCCGGCGTCATCCACACGGATTTCGAACGCGGTTTCATCCGCGCCGAAATCATCAGCTTTGGCGATTACGCCCGCCTTGGCTCGGAAGCTTCCGCCCGCTCCGCCGGTCTTTTGCGGGTCGAAGGCAAGGACTATATCGTCAAGGACGGCGACGTGGTCCACTTTCTGTTCAATGTGTAGGCGCAGGAAAAAACAGGCGCTTTCCTCCATCCCCGCTCTTTCTCTTGCCCCTTAGGATAGCGGTATGTTCAACCATGCGTATTATGCCCGTCTGGGACTCCAGGCAACCTACGAACGGGTGCTGGCCGAAGAAAGATTGACGCCTGAAGACGGAGAGGCGCTGTTCGCCTGTCCGGATCTTCATGCGGTGGGAGCGCTTGCCCTGTACGCACGTACGCGCATGCACGGCGATAAAACCTACTTTGTGCGTAACCGCCACATCAATTACAGCAATGTCTGCGTGAATCAATGCCGCTTCTGCGCCTTCCGGCGCGATACCGGGGCGACAGGGTCCTTTACCCTGAGCAAAGAAGATATTATCACGCGAGCCCTGGATGACGGCGGCCATCCCTTTGCGGAAATACACGTGGTCGGTGGCTGTCACCCGGATTTGCGCCTGGACTGGTTTGAGGATATCTTTCGCGCCTTGAAGAAGCTGCGGCCGCAGGCGGTGCTGAAAGCGTTCACCGTGGTGGAAATCCATCACTTCGCCCAACGGGAGAGACGCAACACTCTTGAGGTGTTGCAACGCCTGAAAAACGCGGGTATCGCCATGCTCACCGGCGGCGGCGCGGAAATATTCGCTCCTGACGTCCGCAAAAGCATCTGCCCGGAAAAAATTAACGGAGAAGGATACCTGCGCATTGCTGGAGAAGCGCATAATCTCGGCATCGCCGGCAATTGCTCCATGTTATTCGGTCATGTGGAAACGCATCAAGACAGGGTGAGTCACTTGTGCGCCCTGAGGGAACAGCAGGACAAATCCGGAGGATTCGAGTGTTTTATCCCTCTGCCCTTTCAGTCCAAAAACAATATACTGGCCGAAGAACTGGCAGACAAGGCATCTCGGGGCAACCCCATGGCGGATTCAGGACTGGATCGCCTGCGCACCATCGCCGTTTCCCGCCTGCTTCTGGACAATATTCCGCATATCAAGGCATATTGGGTAATGCTGGGCATCAAGACGGCCCAAGCTGCTCTGCATTTCGGCGCCGATGATCTGGACGGCACCATCATGGAAGAACGCATCGGCCATATGGCCGGCGCTGAAGAAGTGCAGGCCCTTGACCGCCGGGAATTGGAAAACATGATCCGTGACTGCGGCTTTACCCCGGTGAACAGAGACGCTCTGTTCAATCCGCTGCCGATCGGTTCGGACATAGTGTAAGGACGCGGATATGAGGCGAAATCTTCGACAAGGGTACACCTGTCCTCCCGTTTCGCGGCGAGCCAGTGTCTCGCGAAGTTCTCCCGCCGCCTCCGCTGTTGAGGATCGCCTGCGCACGTCCTTTGCCCGGACAACGCGGGAAAAAAACCGCCTGCCGGATTCGGCGCGACTGACCAAAGACGAAGCCGCCGTCCTGTATCACGAAGCGGATCTCTTCACCCTCGGCGCGTTGGCCCATCTCGCCAGACTGGCATTGCACCCGGAAGGTATCGTCACCTATGTAGCGGATCGCAACATCAATTATTCCAATATTTGCATATGCGCCTGCCGTTTTTGCGCTTTTTACCGTCCTCCGGGCCATGCGGAAGGGTATGTCTTGAGCAGGGAGGAACTTGACCGCAAAATACGCGAGACCATGGAACTCGGCGGCACACAGATACTCATGCAAGGCGGACATCACCCGGATTTGCCCTTATCCTTTTATGAAGATCTTATCGGCTGGATCCGCGAAACCTATCCCGCTATCCATATCCACGCCTTTTCTCCGCCGGAAATCATCTTCTTTGCGGAAAAGGAAGGTCTGCCTGTAGAGGAGATCATAGCCAGACTGATACGGGCCGGTCTGCATTCCATCCCCGGCGGCGGCGCGGAAATTCTGGTGGACAGGGTGCGCTCGCAGGTTTCTCCCAACAAGTGCTCCGTAGCGCAGTGGCTGGAAGTGATGGAAAAGGCGCACTCCCTGAATCTTAAAACTACGGCTACCATGATGTTCGGCCATGAGGAAGAAGACGACGAACGTCTGGACCATCTCTTTGCCGTGCGTGCTTTGCAGGATTCCACCGGCGGCTTTACCGCCTTTATCCCTTGGACTTTTCAGCCGGCCAACACCGCTCTTGACCGCCGGCCGGAAACGGCGCAAAATTATCTGCGCGTCTTGGCCCTATCCCGCCTAATATTGGATAACGTGCCTTCCATCCAGGCGTCGTGGGTGACCATGGGGCCGCAAATAGCGCAACTGGCGCTGTTTTTCGGTGCCAACGACTTCGGATCTCTGATGATAGAAGAAAATGTGGTTGCCGCAGCCGGAGTTTCTTTTCGCCTGTCGCGTGCCGAAATTCACAGCATCATCGGCAAAGCCGGTTTCACCCCTCGGCAACGCTATATGGACTACCGCTTGGTGGAAGAACAGGACACGCGGACATGACCGGCGACAAGGAGACAAAGCATGTCAAACCGCGTATGGGCCGCATGGGCTATCTTAACGTGCTGCCCATTTACCATGCCCTGGAATCAGGAGTTATCCCGCATTGTTATGAACTGATATACGGACCGCCCGCAGAATTGAACATGCGTATGGCCGCCGGAGAAATGCTAGCCGCCTCCACTTCCTGCGTGGAATACGCCAGACGACCGGAACGTTACTTGCTCCTGCCCGATCTGGCTATCGGCAGCAACGGCCCGGTGCAAAGCGTCCTGCTGCTGTCACGCCGCCCCATAGACGGCCTCGGCGGGCAACGAATTCTGGTAAGCGCCGAAACCCATACCTCCGCCGCCCTGCTTCGCCTGCTGCTGACCAGGCGATACGGCCTCGGGGATATCAACTGCTTCACCGGGTCCGTCACGGCAATGGTCGCTTCGGGCAATCCTCCAGTCGCCTTTCTGGCCATCGGGGATGAAGCCCTACGCCTGCGCCACCACCCGCTCTACCCCTACTTTCTGGACCTCGGCGACGCCTGGACGGCATGGACAGGTCTGCCCTTTATCTTCGGCGTCTGGGTGGCGGATCGCCACGCCTTTGCTTCAGAAGCAAATTCCCATCGCGCAAAACTCCCCGCAGCGGGAGACAATCCCGGCAGACTGCTCTCCGAGGGGAGGGACTGGGGACTGTCCCATATGGACATCATCCTCGACATAGCCGCCCAAAACTATCCTAACATGACCCGGCAGGAACACGCCGACTATTTCGCCGGGCTCTCCTATTCCCTAGGTGAACGGGAGCGGGCCGGCCTGCGTCTGTTTTGGGAAAAACTCGCGCAAGCCGGAGAAATTCCCCAAGCCCCGGACATGGAATTTTTCGCATGTTGATTTGCCCCGCCGGAAACCGGAAAAGAATGTGCTGAGGCTTTCATGAAACGTGCCGCGATTTCTCCCGCCAGAGCCGGCGCCGTGTATGTGCTGGCAGGGGCTACCTGCATCAGTTTCGCGCCGCTGTTCGTGCGCCTGGATGACGTGGGGCCTACAGCCGTGGCTTTTTACCGGCTTCTCTGGGGGGGCGTCGCCCTGGCGGCGGCAGCCGTCCTGCGTAGAGACCGTCTGCTGCCGTCAAAGCCCCTGTTTCTGCTCATGGTTGCGGCCGCCTTTTTCTTTACCTGCGATCTGGCATGCTGGCATCAGTCCATCATTTACATAGGGCCCGGCATGGCGACAATCGTCACTAATTTCCAGGTATTCATCCTGGCCGTCACAGGCGTCGTCTTTTTTAAGGAGCCGATGACACCTCGCCTGGTGATCTCCATCGTCATGGCCTTTGCCGGCATATGGCTCCTGGTAGATACGAATATCAGCGACATGCCCGGAGAAGTCGCGGCCGGGCTGCTCCTCGGCCTGTGCACCGCCTCTTTTTACAGCGCCTATATTCTGACGCTACGGCGGTCCCAAAGCCTGATGGACCGTCTGCCTGCCGTTTCCAACATGGCAATCATCTCCCTGATGGGCATGGTCTTCTCCGGTATCCTCTCATCCCTACAGGGACAAAGCCTGATTGTGCCTTCCCTGCGTAGCAATATGCTGCTTATGCTCTACGGTTTCGGCTGCCAAGGCTTTGGCTGGCTTCTACTTTCCAAAGGACTGCCGCACCTGCCGGCATCGCGTGCCGGCCTGCTCATGCTCCTTCAGCCCTCCCTGGCCTTTCTCTGGGACATCCTGTTGTGCGGACGCTCCACCAGCATCTCCGGCTACGCCGGCGCGCTTATTACCCTGATCGCCATCTCCTCCGGCGTTCTGGGCAAAACCCTCCCGGGCAAAACCCAACACAGCCGAA
The DNA here is from genome assembly GCA_031279825.1 of Desulfovibrio sp. Taxonomy (GTDB): domain Bacteria; phylum Desulfobacterota; class Desulfovibrionia; order Desulfovibrionales; family Desulfovibrionaceae; genus Frigididesulfovibrio. The sequence continues at coordinate 8,779 of JAITHT010000020.1, forward strand.
CCTGAAAAAAAGCATGATGCGTGACGAGCTCTCCGGAATAATCCGTACATTCATTCACAGGCGACGGATTCACTTCACCCGCTGTCATGCCCCATCCCCAAGCGCAAAAAGGAAGGCGGAGCTTTTTTCCACTCATTTTTTTACAGTGAGAACAGCATGAAAATACTTGACATATTTACTCACATACACACCGGAGGAGCCGACATCGTCGCGCCTTCAGGCCTGCCTATGCCGCTGATTATCGCCGAGGCCGGTGTCAATCACGAAGGCAGTATGGAAATCGCAAAACGCCTGATTGACGAAGCCTGCGAAGGCGGCGCCCATGCCGTCAAATTTCAAAGCTACAAAGCCGCCACCCTGGCGTCCAAAAATTCCCCGGCTTACTGGGATACGAGCAAGGAGCCGACAGCCAGCCAGTACGAACTATTCAGACGCCATGACAAATTTTGGAAAACTGAATTCGAGATCCTGAAACGGCATTGCGACGCAACCGGCATCGAATTCATGTCCACGCCCTTTGATGTGGAGTCCTCGGCTTTTTTGAACGATTTGATGGACGTGGTAAAAATTTCCTCTTCAGACATCACCAATAAACCGTTTATCCGGCACCTGTGCGCCTTCGGCAAACCGATCATCCTCTCCACCGGGGCAAGCTACCCTTATGAAATCATGGAAGCCGTCTCGTGGATCGAAGCCTCCGGCACGCCTCTGGCTTTGCTGCACTGCGTGCTCAACTACCCCACCCCCGACGAAAACGCCGGGCTCGGCATGATCAGCGCCTTGCGCTCGCTTTTTCCCCATCTGGTCATCGGCTATTCGGACCATACCCTGCCTGGCGACATGCGAGTGCTGGAAACAGCGGCGCTTCTCGGCGCGCGCATTCTGGAAAAGCACTTTACCCATGATAAAAGCCTGCCCGGCAACGATCACTATCACGCCATGGACAAAAAAGACCTGCGCCGTTTTGTGGAAGCCATGCAACTAATCCGTTCCCTTGTGGGCGCGTCGGCGCTGACCTCGCTACCTTCGGAAGAACCGGCGCGCAGACATGCGCGCCGCAGTCTTGTGGCGGCCAGACGCATCCCCGCCGGAACAATTATCGGCAAGGGGGACCTCACATGGAAACGCCCGGCCCACGGCATCAGCCCACGAAATTACGACGAAGTGCTCGGTATGAAAGCCAGAACGGACATCGCCGAAGACAGCGTTCTGCAATGGGCTCTGCTGGAATAGCCCGTGTCTCCCGTTACGCGCACTCTGGTTCTGGGAGCCATGCCCGCCGGGGCGACTCCGCACACGCATCTGGCTTCCGGTCCCTGGTGTTTCGCGGGCCGGGAAGCCTTTTTTCCCGGATGGGACGGCGCCCCTCTTCCCCCGCAAACGGAGTCCGCAAAGAAAGAATGCGTCTTTCCCATTCCGGATGATCCGTATCCCGATGCCCGGAGCATGGAACGTGAAGCGGCATCAGCCAACGGTGAAGTCCTCCGCCTTGTCCGGATATTGGGAGATGAGGCTGACGGGCCGGCGGGCATTCGTCGTTCCGGGCGCTATTGGCAAATGGCACTCGGCCCCTTTCTACTGCCTGCGGTACATATGCTGGCCGAACGTCAAAGACGTGTGCTCAACCTGATCGCCGCCCACGGACGCGAGCCGCTACGCGTGGAACTGCTCCCGCGGAAAATATCTTTTTCCTTTCAAACAACGCTGGACTTCATGGTCAACGGCATTCAGAACGTCGCCTTCAATCATTATGTCTTTTCACGTATCGTGGAAGCATTCCTCCCGAACGGCCAACAGCGCGGCGACGAAACGGACGCCATTGCCTGGCGGGCGGTCTATCTGCCGCCCTTTCCTCTGCATCAGGCGAAAAAAAAGCCCGGCGGATTCTGGTCCGTCATCTGCCTTGACAGCCTGCGCCGCTTCCTCAGAAATCTGCCCTTTCCCCTCTGTAAAGGATTTTCTCTCGGACAGGCCCTGTTCCTGTCCCTGGCGGTTATCGGCAATACGGGAAGACTCGGAGACAGGAGTCTGGACTTTTCGCTTTATTGCGCCGCAGAATTTACTTGGCATTTCCCGGCGGAAGAACTCATCAGGGCTTGTCTGCCTGAGGAATTGCGCAGAGGCATACTGCCCGCGACAAAAAAGCGGAAAATGGAACACCACGGGCAAGGCGGAACAAAAACCTTCTTCCATACAAGACTTCGGGGCATGAGTCCGGCCTTCAGTCAGGATGACGCATACAGGCTGCGTCTGGCCGCTCTGCGGGAATCCGGATGCCGACTGTTCAGCGTACAGCACGGGGCCAACTACGGCAATCTGCTCAGCGTGGGCATTCTTCCCTTCGAATATTCCCAGCATGCTTTTTTTTCCTGGGGTTGGCGCACACACCAAGGTCAGCCGGCAAACGCGCATCCGCTGCCGCACCCTGCCCTGACCGCCATCTGCGGTGCGCACCGGGAGCGTTTTCCCCAACTTATCCTGGTAGGTACGGAAATGAGCACCTACACCTACCGCCTGAAATCCCGCCCTCTCGCTAAAGCCATGCTGGCCTATCGCCTGGGAAAAACGCTCTTTTTTCATACCCTGATGGATCTCCTGCGGACACAGGGCTTTATCGGCCTGTCTGATGGCGTAAGCGGAGGACGCGAGGAGAAAGTCTTTCTGCCGGAGTACGAAATCGGCAACGGACAGCCGACCCGACCCGGTGCCTCCCAACAGGGAAACAAGACGCCGGAGTTGCTTTACCGCCCCTATTTCACAACAGCGGGAGGCCTTGAAGATGCGGATTACGTTCGCCGCCATGTCCCAGGCATCGGCCTGTGCATGGGGAATCTTACCGAGCAGATGCTCGGCTGCCGACTGCTGGTTCTCGATCACTACGGCACCAGTCTGCACATGGCTCTAGCCGCCGATGTGCCCACTCTGGCATTCTGGAACCGCCGGGAATGGGGCATGGAAGCGGAAAGCGATACTGTTCTTGATGTTCTGCAAGATGCCGGAATCCTGTATACCACACCCGAGGAGGCTGCCAGACAGGCCGCCTCTGTCTGGGAGAACCCCGCCCCATGGTGGCAAAGTCCGCCTGTGCGGCATGCCCGCTTTCTCTGGCTGGAACGCTATGCCCGCGTCGGCGACAGGATGGAACAGCCTTGGAAAACATGGGAACTAACTCGGCGATGGTTCTCAACTCTCAAAAATTGCTGATAGAAAACTCTCCCGGCGCACTCCATGGCGACAGCATCTACAAATCTTTCTCTGGGCAGACGGTATCTATTCAAACTCGTTTCCAACACGGCGACTATTCCGTTATTTTTCATTCTGGAGGCGGTTCTGCCGCGCGCCCTCGGCCCGGCAGCTTATGGCAACTACAACTTCAGCACCAACCTGTTTCAGAATTTCACCAATTTTCTGGACATGGGAACCTCCGCCTGCCTGTTTACCTCTCTCTCCAAACGCCCTGGAGAATTCGGCCTGATAGCCGTTTACGCGCGTTTCGCCGCGATTATGCTGATACTCTGCCTGCTGGCCGGACTGCTTGTACTCGTTCCTGATGTCGGCAGGCGGCTGATGCCGGACGTTCCTCTCTGGATGGCCCTACCCGCCGCCATCTGGGCTTATATCACCTGGATGGGCAGGGTGACGCGAGGAATGAACGATGCCTTGGGCCTTACCACGCACAGCGAATTGATACGCCTGGGCATAAACCTTTTTTCCGCTATGTTCCTACTTGTCCTTTACTACAGCGGCTCGCTGAATCTCGCCGTCCTGTTCGGGCACCAATACCTGACCCTTGGCCTGCTGGCGGCGGGATTTGCCTTGTGCCTGCGCGGAAACCGAATGGAACATCCCTTTGCCGCCTCTTCGAAAAACACGGCGAAACGGACGAATGCCTGGAGTCTGAGCAAACGGCAATATACCGACTACGCGCGGGAATTTAGGCGCTACAGCGGACCTTTGTTCGTCACGGCCCTATGCTCCGCCTTTGCCCTCTCGGGTGAACGCTGGATACTCCAGTTCTTTAACGGCAGCGCCGAACAAGGGTATTTTTCCCTGTCGCAAAAAATAGGCATGGCCTGCTTCATCTTTGTCAGCGCCATGACGCCGCTACTTACACGGGATTTGGCCGTTGCCCACGCAAAGGGCAGTCCCGGCGAGATGGCCAGACTCCTGGACCGTTTCGCTCCCATGCTTTACGCCCTATCCGCCTGCCTGGCATGTTTCACTCTGGCGGAAGCGAAATCCGTGGTGCGCCTGTTCGGTGGCGGGCAATTCGTCGAAGCCTTACTGCCGGTGCAAATCATGGCCTTGTATCCCATCCACCAAAGCTACGGACAAATTGCTGGCGCGGTCTTTTACGCCACTGGAGAAACCCGCCTGCTCAGGAACATCACCCTGCTCATGCTGTTTGCCGGACTCTCCTGCGCCTGGATTCTGCTGGCGCCGCCCGACTTCAGTTCCATAGGCGACAGTTCCCTTGCCAGCTCAAGCGCCGCAAATGGCGGTATTTGGAGTGAATGCCTCCTGAACGCGCGGCTGCCGGGAGGATTCGCTCTCGGCGCTGCGGGTCTTGCCTGGAAAATGGTCGGCATGCAATGTCTTACGGTTAATATTCTGCTTATAGCCTGCCGCCGTTCGGTTCCTTTTCGCTATCGGCGCAATCTGGTGCATCAGGCGATCTGCCCGGCGGCCCTCATCCTTCTGGCCTATATTGCCCGTCATGCCACGGAAACTGTCTGGCCGGGAGATCATCTCGCCCGTCTTCTCCTCTCCGGCTGCTGCTACGGCCTGCTCTGCCTGCTGCTGGCCTTTGCCGTCCCCTTTGTCTTCGGCCTGGAACGTAAAGATATCACTCATGGATATATCAGAAAATTCCTGAAGTTTTAAGGAACCGCTGATTTAATCGCCGCCCAAGGATCGCCAATAGGCTGAGTTTTTTGTATACTCTCTTTACTTCACGGGAGGTAAGACATGCGGCAGCCCGGCTTCAGCGATATCGAATA
>JAITHT010000031.1 GCA_031279825.1 Desulfovibrio sp.
GTAGTCGGGCAAATGATTCGGAGCCTTCCGTACGCTTCCGGCCCGCCGGTTGATGCGGTATTCGATGGAAGACACGTGTGCATCGCTGACTATCTCTTCGCGTTTTTCGATGCCGAGATAGCCCGCATCAGCATACACCACCGCGTCATCTTCACGAATGAGGCGGGAAGTTATCGTGATGTCGCGGACATTAGCGGCAGTGGTTTCCAGGCTGCGCACATAGCCGCACCCTCATCCGACAGGTTGAACCAGCACTGCAAAAGGATGCGCAACATCTTCTCAATGTCCATGGGCGGACGCCCGCGCCGGCCACTCGGATAGTATGGCTCAACGTAGGCCACCCATTCTTCCCAGGGAATGAACTCGTCCATAGCCTTCAGAAATTCTTCACATTTTGTCGTACGCTTGCGAGGGCCGTATTCGACGTCGCTGAAGCCGGCATGTTTCATTGGCGCCTCCCGTGGATGGGGAGAGTATAATGAAAATGCAACGTGTTGGCGATCATATACTGGGAATTAAATCAGCGGTTCCCTAGGGATTGTCCGCCCCCGCGCGGGCAAAGGCTTCGGCGATGCTCCGCCCGTAGGGGGGGGCAAGCACTCCCTGTTCGGTGATAATGCCGGCGATGAGTTCCGCGGGAGTGACGTCAAAGGCGAAATTATACACCGGCACGTCTTCGGGGACAACCGGCGATCCGCCCATGTGCGTGACTTCATGCGTCGGACGCGTTTCAATGGGAATAGCATCACCGTCCGGACACGCTCTGTCAATGGTGGACAGCGGCGCGGCGACATACACGGGCACCTTGTGCGCTTTGGCCAGCAGGGCAACCCCGTATGTTCCTATTTTATTCGCGGTATCGCCGTTAGCCGCGATGCGATCCGCCCCCACGATCACTTTCTGGACCATGCCGCGCTTCATGAGCAAGGCGCAGGCGTTATCACAGGCTACGGTCACCGGGACGCCACGCGCTTTCAATTCATACGCGGTGAGACGCGCGCCCTGAAGAAAAGGCCGCGTTTCATTGGCAATGACCCGGATATTCTTTTTCTGATCATGGGCCGCGTAAATGACGCCCAGAGCGGTTCCATAACCGGCCGTGGCCAAGACGCCGGCGTTGCAGTGGGTCATGACGGTATCGCCCCGGTCGATGCATTCGGCTCCATAAGCGCCCATGCGCTTGTTGACGGCGATGTCCTCGGCCTGCAAACGGGCCGCTTCGGCTTTCCATACGGCAAGAAGACGGGGGAGGCTGTCCGGAACGCGGGAGAGCCACAGGCCGCGCATATGCTTCACGGACCAAACAAGATTCACTGCCGTCGGCCGAGCGTCGGCCAGAATCTCGAGCAGTTTCTCCAACTCGTTTTCCCAGTCGACAGCCGCGTCCGCCCCCCGCCTGAGCAACTCACTCGCGGCCAACACGCAACCCCAGGCGGCAGTGACGCCGATGGCCGGAGCGCCGCGCACCACCATTTCCTTCAGGGCGTATACGGCATCTTGAGTATCCGCACAGGAGAAATATTCTTCGCGGCCCGGCAGAAGTCGCTGATCCAGCAGACGCAGAACGCCGTCGTCATGCGAAAAATATATATGGCCAGATTCCTTGCATATCTGAGGACTTGTACGCATCTCCCCTCATAACACACTCTTTCCCCGGACGCTATCCCCGGTTCAGGACCCATTACTTCTGAAGAACGCTGTTCCCCGGATCACCGGCAGGAAAATTATCGACTTCCAGATTTACCGCATTGTTGTCTTGAAAATCCTCAAAGGATTCCCGATCCGGAGCGTCGACGTCCTCTCGCGCATTAAAAGAATTCCGGACCGGCAGGCGTTCTTTGGGAAACATCGCATAATCCGCCAAAAAACCCTCCAGCGTCACGTATTGCCGCTCCATAAACGCGGGCATGTCTTTGAATGCCGTATCCGCCGGCATAAAACCGGCGGATACGGCTTCATCCCGCAAACTTTTATCGGCAAACAGATCCAGGAAAAAAGCGGACACCTCCTCCCTTATTTTTTTTCTAACCGTCGCAGGCGCGGCCAGGCCGAAATACTGCCCGCCCACCACATCCATATTGTGTTCGCGAAAAGTGGGGGTATTCGGCAAAACAGGACAACGCTCGGGATGGGCGACAGCGAGAGGACGCAGGCCGGGCATGCTCGACCCGGCAAGGGCATATCCCCAGCAGGCGACGGCACGTTTTTGCCTGACGGCGGCCACGGATTCCGCCGTGCCGGTAAAGGGCATATAGGTAGTTCTGATGCCGGCGGCCCGCTTAAATACCATATCCGCCATATGGTGATCGGTGTAGCTGCCGGTGCCGGCGATGCGCAGGGTATTGCCGGGCTTGCGGCTATAGTCCACAAGTTCCTCCACCGTATTAAAGTCGCTGTCTTCGGCCACCCACAGGGCATTGGCCGCATAAGCGAACACGGCCACGGGCGCTACGCTCTCTGGAGAAAAGACGCGATTCTTGTCCGCGGCAAGAAGCATGACGGAAGGAAGAGTCAAGGCGGCAAGTCTATATCCGTTGTCGGGCGCATCTTGCAAAAAATTCCACGCATAACTGCCACCGCGTCCGGGTAAATGGCGCAAGGCAAGCGAAAAGGCTGTCTTTTGACGGACAAAGCGCTGCATTATGCCGTACAGTATGGCGGATTGGCTGCCTTCAGTCTCCGGCAGGACCAGAAGCATATCTCCCAAAGGGTACTCCGCCCTGCTCTGCCCGGCCGGCAGTACGCACACGCCCGCCAGCAGGCACAGGCAAAGCGCTTTCGCCGCTAAAAGCAAAAAAGCGGCTCGCCTGGGGAATCGCCCGTCAACGCCCACGAGATACCGCCTCGTCCAGCAGTTGCGCGGCATTGACGACTTCCGTCACCAGCCAGTTTCCCTGCCGGCGCTGAAGCGCCAGCGTCAGGGGAAAGCTCCCTGCCTCGGCGTCGACAAAGGTGGCGGAAACCACGGCCTTGTCCTTGTGTTGCGACAATACCTTGCCGGGAATCAATTCTTTGCGGCCTTGCGACAACTTCGGCAAAAGAGCGGACAGGATGCCCTTTCCCGGGCTGAGGAGACCGTTCGGTTTGCCGGCAAAATAGCCTCCGTTGATGCCGGCGGCTACAAAACCTTTCATTTCCGAAATGACAAGCTGCCGCAAAAAACCGTCCTGTGCCGCGTTTTCCGTGGCGGCGGTGAAAAAGGCCGCGACCGCGACCGCATCATTGCCTGTATCGGCCGCAAGATGTTCCCGCAACGCCTTGTTCAAAGTATTGAAGGCTCTGTTCAGCACCGCATCCACGTCAACGGCCTGATTGAACAAGTCCACATCGGCCTGCTCGATTCCCTGCCGCGCTACGGCAACGGCGGAAAGCGGATCAGCGGATAGCGCCAGCGCCGTCGGGGAAAGGCCGAAAAAGAAAACTATCAGGCCCGGAAACACGAAGAAAAAAGCTTTTCGAGAAAAAACAAAGCAAAAACAACAAGTAAGAATCATATTTACCGGACTCACGGCATCCTCCGCACCTTTGCCTCCATGGCTCTATCTTCAGGCAGTGCCTCCCGGACGGGACATATGCACGGCTTCTTCCGGAGTCAACCCGGCGATGCGCACGACCACCAGGGTATAGCCTTCTTTGGCGAAAGGGGAACACAGAGGGCAGCCTTCGGATACGATAAGGCAACGTTCATCCAGACTGCTCACGTCCACTCCGGCGGCGAGCAGGAGTTCCGTCGTTTTTCCTCTTTCCCAGAGCACCGGCTTGCCGCACAGATGGCATTCCACATACAGCAGTTCGGGATCGTAGGAGGGAGCACCCAGGCGATAGGCATCCTGGCAGGGGCCGCCCGATGCCGACTGCCGGGCAAGCTCATTATCTGAATTACCGTACGTATGTTTTTCGCGAGACCTCATGAAAGCACCTTCTTTAACAATGCGTCCAGCCTCCGTTATCCCTCGTGTACAATTGTAAAAATTCCAAGTATATTTTTTGCGGATATTTTTGCAGGATCGTCGGCTGAAAAACGTGGCTTTCAGCCGACTTACGCCGCCTTCGGCGGCGCAAAACCTCCAGTGTTTTACAGTGTTGACTTTTGCAAGTAAACACTAGTTATCCAAGGGGCACGTGATGCGGATGCGCACATTCTTTTCTCCTGTCTATACAATATCATGCCAGTAAAGCAAGCGCAAACGGGAAAACTCGCTCACTTTTCGCAAAGCCGCTTTACCAACGGACGGACTGAGGCTAAGATGAAAAAAATGAACGCCTGCAAAAAATATCGTCCCATCCTTCCTTTACCCGAAGTTTTACGCAATCAAATAGCGGCGGGCGAAGTCGTGGAGCGTCCGGCCAGCGTACTTAAGGAACTGGTGGAAAACAGCCTTGACGCCGGAGCCACGGACATCGCCGTCACACTGGAAGATGGGGGACAAACATCACTGGCCGTGCGTGATAACGGGCATGGCCTGCCCGCCGCCGAACTGGAACTGGCCGTCACCCGGCATGCCACCAGCAAGCTGTCCAGTTTTGCCGAATTGCTCACCATGAACAGCTACGGGTTTCGCGGCGAAGCCCTGCCCAGTATCGCCTCCGTATCGGACGTGCTTTTGGAAAGCGCTTTCGCCGGCGACTCCGCCGGAGGGCGCTATCCGGAAGCAAAGGCCGAAGCGGCCTTTATCCGGGTACGCCATGGAGAGCTTGTCGCCTCCGGGCCTTCTTCCCTGCATGCGGGCACGCTGATCACGGTGCGGGACATTTTTGCCAATGTGCCTGCCCGCCTGAAATTTCTCAAAACCCCCGCCACAGAGCTCAAACGCTGCCAGGAAATCATGTTTCGTTTTGCCCTGGCGTGCCCCGATATCGCTTTCAGCCTGAGCGCGGGCGACGATTCCGGCAGGACCCGCGAATTGTTGCGTCTCGACAAAGCGCTCTCTCTGCCGGAAAAGATCGCCCTTATCTGGCCGGAACAGATCACACAGGGACTGATTCCTTTCCACGGGGAAAAACACGGCATACGGATACATGGTCTGGCATCACTGCCGCGCTTTGCCCAGGCTCGAGGAGATCGCCTGCTCCTTTACGTCAATAAGCGTCCGGTCAATGATCGCCTGCTGCTCAAGGCATTACGCGAGGCGTACAAAGGACGACTCACCTCCCGCGAGTATCCCCAAAGCGTGCTTTTCCTGGAAATAGACCCGCGCGAGGTGGACGTCAACGTGCATCCGGCCAAAAGCGAAGTGCGTTTCAGGGATGAACGATCGGTATTTTCCGCCCTCCTCTCCGTCCTTGGAGGCGCCTTGGCCGATCATGACCCGTTACCTCCCCGGGATGGGGCTGACGGTCAGCGCATATCCGTTCAGGATTTTACTAAAACACCCCGGCATGAGGGAGGAGATGCCTCCCGTACGGCATCCGGATCGCCCGTATCCGGCCCTCACAATCCCGTAGCGGCCGCCTTCTCCGCTGATGCGCAAGGCGCTTTCTCCATCGTCGATCCCCCGCCCGGAGATCGTTCCTTTACCATGCGCCCTTCTCTTACGGAGATGCGCCCGCACGGGTTCTGGGGGACGCTGGATCATCCCCGTCTGCTGGACGTCTCTCGGCGCGGCGGCGCGGACTCTCCGGAAGAAGACGTCGCGGCCGTATTCCTGGAGGAAGATATCGCCGCTTCCGTCCTTTCTGTTCAAGAACCGCCGGGGGAGTACGGCCGGGAAGCGTTTTCCGAAAAAAAACTTCCGGCTTGGGAGGACCACTCCTCCGGCTACCCGGATGCCAATGGTTATCCTGTCCGAGTGGAGTCGATCCTCTGCCTGGGCCAGGTGGCCGATACCTACCTCATCCTGCTGCAAAACGACACTCTCCTGCTGCTCGATCAACATGCCGCCCATGAACGGGTGCTCCTGCACGCCGTCAAACAACAAAACGACGCGGTCCAGTGCCAATTGCTGACTATTCCGGAGGATCTGCCTCTGCATCCCGCTGAAGCCGCCCGCCTGCAAAGGCTGTTTTCCCACCTGTTCCGCCTCGGCTATTCGCTGGAAACAGGAATGCGCAGCGTCAGCGTTAACGGGGTGCCGGCGTTGCTGGGGCGCTTTCAAGGAATATCCCTGTTGCGGGATATCCTGGCGGATCGCGCCGACGATATGGAAGACATATTCCACCTTATGGCATGCAAGGGCGCGGTTAAAGCCGGACAACGCCTGACAGGGGATGAGGCGGCCGGATTGATCAGCCGCTGGCTGGCCACGCCGGACCGTTCTTTTTGTCCTCATGGCCGGCCGACAGCGCTCAGTTTCAGCCCGGCGGATTTGGAAAAAATGTTTAAACGGAAGACCGCGTAGATATCCTGTTCGCGTTGTCACGATGCTTCGCGTTTTCCCGGCAACGCGGCAGGTATCCGCTATCTCGACAATCCGCGCCTTTGCCGCGACAGGATGCGCGCGTCCGCCCGGAATACCACAAGGAGCCCCCATGAATGAAACCATCAGCAGCATCCTTAACCGCAGGAGCATACGCCGCTACCTGCCGGAGCAAATCCGCAAAGAGGATCTGGAACAAATCGTCCGGGCCGGTCTGTATGCGCCGAGCGCCCGCAACAAGCAGCCATGGCATCTGACGGTTGTTTGCGGGCATGAACTGCTGACTCGCCTGACGGCCGAAGTCAAGTCGGCCACCTTGCGCATGCCGGACAACCATTATGCCGCCATGGTGCAGAAAGAAGGGTATTCCGTCGCTTTCGGGGCTCCTATTCTTGTCATCGTATCAGGCAACAGCGCGGATGCACCCATGGTCCGGTGCGATTGTTCCCTGGTGCTCGGCAATATCTTTCTTGCGGCCCATTCTCTGGGCATAGGATCATGCTGGGTCAACCAACTCGGCATCCTGAGCGATGAGCCCGGTTTCCGAACCGTCCTTGAGTCCCTCAATGTTCCTGCCCGAAATACCGTTTACGGCTGCGCCGCCCTCGGGTATCCCCGGGGGGCGCATCCCGCCGCGCCCGCGCGCCGGGAAAATACCGTAAATTATGTAACCGCAAACCAATAATTTCGATTCGTACCTGCATCTGCCCATGGGTAAAGGACTATCATGCCGGCATACGGAGAACTTTTCATTCTGGTAAACCCCGCGGGTAAGCGAAGCTTGCGTCGTCTTCTGGAAGGACAGGATATTCACGGCACGGACGGGGTCATTCCAGCCGAGACTTTGGCCGCATGCGGCTTCGGCGTTGAAGTGCACACCCTGCAAGGCAAACCTTACCGAATCATGAAACCCACGCTTTATGATCTGGTACGCGGGGTCAAACGCCAGACCCAAATTCTTTATCCCAAGGACATAGGGTACATCTGTATGCGTCTCGGCGTGGGCAACGGCACGCGGATTATAGAAGCCGGCTCCGGATCGGGCAGCCTGACGGTGGCCCTCTCCTGGTTAAGCGGCGAACGGGGACACGTCTACACCTATGAAGCCCGGCAGGAATTTTACGACCTTTGCCGGCAGAATCTTGCCTGGGCCGGAGTGGGACATAACGTCACTCAATACCTACGTGATATTCAAGCAGGTTTTGAGCAGACGGATGCCGACGCGCTTTTTCTTGATCTTCGCACCCCCTGGGACTATCTGCCCCAAGCCACGGCCGCTCTGAAGCCGGGGGGGGCACTTGCCTTCCTGCTGCCGACGACGGATCAAGTTTCCTTGTTGCTTAAAGGCATGGAAACCGGTCCCTTTGATGCTATAGAGGTTGAAGAGATTCTGATGCGCGCCTGGAAGCCCGTGGCCGACCGCCTGCGCCCCCATGATCGCATGATTGCCCATACCGGCTTTCTTATCTTTGCCCGGCTCCAAGAGCGCTCCTTCGATTTTGAATCCCTTAAACCGTTGGGAACCCGCGAACGCAAGCAGCGCAAGGCTCTGGACGAACGCCTCGGCCGGATCGAAAACGAGGAGAAAGACGATTTGCACTGTGGGGACACATCCATCGCATAAATTCCGCCGCACAACGCGTATTTCTTCTCCGCGCACTTTTCGAAAAAGGACACTCTTTATGATGGCGACAGGCGAGACAGAACACCGGACAGACTTGAATCGGCGGGATATAATAATGTTTGAGCAGCGCCTGAGGGACTCCATTGCCGAAATTTTTCCTTTTCAGGGATACAGCGTTCATTTCCCCCGTAATCATGAGGCACTAACGGCATCGTGGCTGGAGGAAGAAAAAAAACTCCTCCTGCCCTTACCTGACGGACAAGGAGGACTTCTCGGCCTTTTTATGGCAAGAGGAGTACCCGAGCAACCGGCGCAGGAGCTTAGTCCGCATTGGCCGGTTCTGGGGCGTATAATCGCGGAGAACCTGCTTTTATACAAACGCAGTTTGTGCGATCCGGCAACCGGGCTGTTTTCCCGCCATTATTTACTCCACTGTATGGAGCGAGACATTGAAAAACTGCGGGATACTGTCCGCACGGCATCCGCCGCTTCCGGCACGGGAACGAATCCGGATGCCGGCGCGCTTACCCGAAAAACGACGTGGGGAACGGGAGAAGGCTTGTTCTCCGCTGAGCACGAAGGCGCCCACCGGGCATGTATGGGCACTCTGGTGATCCGGCTGGCCGCTTTGCGCGATGTCGTCCGCGAGTTCGGTTACCGGTTCGCTGATGGACTGATGCTGGCTCTGGCCGATGCCCTGACGGGAATGTGTCCTGAACAGGCTCTGGCCGCGCGTACCGGCGATTCGGAATTCGCCGTCCATCTGCCGGCGGCCGGGAACAGGACATGCCGCGCCCTGGCCGGCGAAATCGCGCATGCCTTGGGTAAGGTCTGTGTGCTGCATCCTCTCCGGCGCGAACATGTGAGCATTTCCGCCTCCGTGGGGTATACCGCATATCCCCAGGATATGGAGGGCAGTCTGTTCATTCGACCCGCAGCCGAACAGGCCCGACTTGTTCTGCGCAAAGCCCGTCTGGCTGCCGCGCTGGCTAACGAGACCACACACCCTAACCGGACGGATAGAGATTGCGTCCTGGGGTTCGGCCATATTTTATCCGAAGGCGGTCGCGTGCTGGAATCCCTCCCTCTATCCCGCGTGCTTGTCAGTCTCGGGGCCGGCGTATACGCCAAAGAAGGGCAGCGCTTTTCCGTCTGGTCCACGCATTTCGCGAGCGGAAACGCTCATGGAAAGCGTTTTGCCGAGTGGCCGACCGCGACGCGCGTGCCTATGGCACCCCTTTACAAGGGCGAAATCGTCCTTATGGAAGTGTACGAGGATGTCTCCCAAGCTGAAATCATCCACCTCGGCGAGCCTGCCTGGAATATGGAACCCGGAGATCACCTCCTGCTCCTGCCGGAAGAACAGGGCAGTCTTATCCGTAACCGGGAAGAAACCCCCCGCCTGGATCCGGCCACAAATCTGCTGCGTCATGGAGATTTTCTGGCCCGCTGGGCTGAAGAACACGCTACGACCGACGCCTTTGCCCTGGCCCTGATTCGCCTTGCGCCTAAGCTCCGGAATCAGGAGGAAGACTCTTTTCTCGCCGACCTGACGACGCCGTTTGCGCCGCATAGCGGGCAAACAAGGCTTGAAAAGACCGAAGGAACTTCGTTCCGGGAAGGTGACGGCGCTCTCCCTGACCTTACTTCTCCGCAAAAGACCTTTCCGGCACAGGAGCCGGCCGTGGGTACGGACCCCGGGCATGTCGAGACAAAGCTCTTTTCGCATCCCGGAAGTTTCATGACGGAGGCCGTGCGCCTCTGCCTGGAAGAACTGGGGCTGAAAATCCTCGGCGGCCGCTATGGCCTGAACAGCCTGATTTTTTACCATCCCGGAGCTGATCCGGAGGCTCTGCGGAGCAGCTACGAAAGACTGGCCCACGAATTGGACTCTCGTCTGAATCTTGACGCGGCCATAGGTATCGCGCCGCATCCCTATCTGGATTTTCGCAAAGCGGACGCCCTGGAAAACTGCCGAAAAGCGCTGGAATACGCCATGCTGCTGCCGTACCCGCATGTCGGCCTGCTGGATTCTCTGGCATTGAATATCAGCGCCGATAAACGCTTCAGCCAGGGGGATTCCTTCGGCGCAATCAAAGAATACCAACTTGCGCTATTGGCTGATGAGCGCAACGGCATGGCATGGAATTCCCTCGGCATCTGTCTGGCGGGCATCGGCAGGCACGCCGAGGCGGAACGTCATTTTACCAAGGCGCTGGAGTGCAATCCCAAAGATGCCATGGCATTATATAATCTCGGCTACATGCACCAGTCTCAGGGAAGAACGGAAGAGGCGCGTCTGCGTTATCGGGAATGCCTCAGTCACGAGCCGAATCATCTGTTCGCCATGGTACGTATGGGACAATTGGCGGAAAACGCGGGCAATCATAATGCGGCCAGAAGTTTTTTCGAAAACGCGGCCATGCTCCCCGGAGGGGAGAGCCTGACCTACCGCCATTTCGCCAGATTGTCCATATCTGAAGGCAAATTGGAGGAAGCGCGCGAACATCTGCACGAGGCCCTCCTCTACGACCCCCAAGATGCCTTGTCCATGGCTCTTCTCTCCCGTTTGTATCTGGACGGCGGTGAAGATCCGGAAATGGCGGCCTCCCTTGCCCGGCAGAGCGTCTCGTTGCGTCCGGAGCTCAAAGCGGGCTGGCTGCAGCTTGCCAGGGCGCTTACGGCTCTAGGCAAAGAAGATGAAGCCCAGGAAGCCAGATTCAAAGCCGGAGGGATCTAGTGTTTAGTTGCAGAAATAAACACTATAAAACCCTGGAGGGTTTTGCGCCGCCGAAGGCGGCGTAAGTCGCCTGAAAATCATCTTTTTCAGCCGACGCTCCTGCAAAAATATCCGTAAAAAATATACTTGAATTTTTGCAATTAGATACTAGATAGTGTCGTCAATTAATTTTTGCCCAAATAGCGGTGCACCTGATATGCACAGCAGCCAAGAGTGACGACATGTTCTTGGCATATCTTGTGGCGATGCCTCGCCAACGCTTTAAGGAAACGCTGAATAATGAAGTCAAGCAGGCTTTATTATGCAGCGTTTCCTTAGCGCACAGATAAAGACAAAACAGCACAACCGTTTGTCTGGAAAAAACGAAAAATTAAAGGCGCGCAGTTGACAAATTCTATTAGAAATTTTTGCAATTAGACACTAGGGTTTGTTAACCCTATGCCTTTTTGCCTATTGGCTACGTCAGATTGTGTCTGCCATCTCGGTCAAATACCGTAAGAGTATATTCCCTCATGGCAGAACTACTCTTCCTTGGCAGAGAACAAAAATTCTATAGTGTTAACACGCCCTAAGCGCTTTGGCCTATTCTTGCCGTCCTGCCCACGGCGGCCACGCTGACGCCCTTCGCGCCCGCTTCGAGCAAAGCGTTTGCCGCCGCCTCCATAGTCGCGCCGGTGGTGACAATGTCGTCTAGCAGAAGAATGCGTATGCCTCGCACATGTGATGAAGCGGAAAACGCTCCCCGGGTGTTGCGTTGTCGTAACGCCAAATTTTCGCCTGTTTGAGGCGCCGTTGCTCTGATGCGTTCCAACAACCTTGATTCACATGGTAAATGCAGCGCGGCGGCCAACGGTTTGGCCAGTTCCAGCGCTTGATTGTAGCCGCGCCGGGCGAGGCGGCTCCTGTGCAGCGGCACAGGAATGACACAATCCACAGAGAGCTTGGCGCAATCGGGATGCCGGGCCAACAGGAGCCCGAGGGGGCGGGCGAGCGTGACATGTCCGTTAAACTTGAGTCTGAGCAGCAATCGTCGCAGCAATCCCTGGAACAGGCCGTGAAACACGAGGGCATCCCAAAGAGGGGGCCTTGCGAGACAACGTAGGCAGGGGGCAAGAGGCAGATCCGGCCAGGCTGCCGGTTCGCCACAACCGGGGCAGTAGCCCTTTTCGCGTCGGGGCAGGAGAGACGAACATTCCGGGCAAAAAAGCGATTTTCCCTCTCTTTTTTCGCAAGGAACGTATACCGCTTCGCAGGCCGGACAACGGCGCTCGTGCGCCAGTATATCCCATAGATCATACAGGATGTTTCGCAAATAAGAGCATTTCACGCTTGAAGCGCTCCGCAGGGATTTGCTGCAACATCCTTGCCTCCACATGGTTGCAGGCGGGCTTTGCCCGCCTCTTCTCCATAGGCGACGACGGCCCGCATCGCCTCAGGCATGCCGGACAAGGCAAAGGGCGCGTCCAAGCCGTATAGGAGCAGCGGTTCGGCAAGTTGTATGTTCAACGGGCGTAGGGCGTATTTCAGGGTGAGCAGACTGCCCTCGAAAAGCCTGTCTCCCCGGGAGCGGGCCGCCAGAAGAATGGCGTAGCAGGTACGCGGTTTTTTTTCGGAATACGGCGTAATGCCGGCGTCACGCAGTGCCCAGAAGGGTTGGGTTCGGTCTATCAGCGCCTTAAGGGCGGCGGGCAGGTGGTAATAATACACGGGGGAAGCAATGCATAGTCCCGCGGCACCGGCTAAAAGGCTCAATAACGGAGAGCTGTCGTCCCTGTTCGTGAGGGGACAAGCGGAAAACGGAGCGTATGCCGACTCCGGAAGAAGCGTTTCCGCCGATGCCGCGTGCTTGATGCGCTGTGCCGACGCGGCGCATGCATTGCAGGAAACGCAAGGTTCAATCCGGTAGGAACGCAGATATGTCGCTTCCGGCATGTCGGCATATGCCGCATCGTGAGGCGGCGCCTTCGTCCGTTTGTTCCCTTGTTTCTGCATAGCGCGGGAAAAACCCTGGAGAAAGAGTCTCACGGCCGTGTCGGTATTGCCCCCCTGTCTGGGGCTGGCGGCAAGGAGAAAAAAGGGGGACTCATCGCGAGGCCGCGCGCAAAAGGCGGACATGACGCCTTCCTATATGTGGAGATTTGCCGCGTACCAATCTCCGGCTTTGCGGAGCCCCTGGCGCACATCGTACTCCGGAGCATAGCCGATCAATAGCCGCGCCTTACTGATATCCGCCAGAGAATGACGCACGTCGCCGGCCCTGAAGTCTCGATAGGCGGGTTTTGCCTTTGCGGCCTCCGGCCGGCGTCTGGCGACTTCATCGCGGATAATGGCAAAGAGAGTATTCAAATCCGTGCGTTGGTTGCAGGCCACATTATAGACGGTATTCCATGATGCGTCTGAGGAGGCGCAGGCCGCAAGCAGATTTGCCTGCACGCAATTGTCAATGAAGCAAAAGTCGCGCGAGGTTTCGCCGTCGCCGTTAATGTAGATTTGCCTCCCCTGGAGTATGCCGGCGAACCATTGAGGGATAACGGCGGCATAGGCCCCCTCCGGGTCCTGGCGCTGGCCGAAGATGTTGAAGTATCGCAGACCGATGCTGCGGAAGCCGTAAGCCGAGGCAAAAACTCCCGCGTACAGTTCGTTGACATACTTGGTCACGGCATAAGGGGATAAGGGTTTCCCGATGTGATTTTCTTGCTTGGGCAACGTAGGATCGTCTCCATACGTGGAGCTTGAGGCGGCATAGACAAAGCTGCGGATACCGGAGTCACGCGCGGATACGAGCATATTCAGGAAGCCGTCGATGTTGTTTTCGTTACTGAGAATAGGATCCTCAAGAGATCTCGGCACGGAGCCCAAAGCGGCCTCGTGCAGCACATACGACATACCGGAGCAGAGTTCGCGGCAGGTGGCGAGATTGCGGATATCTCCCTTGACAAAAGTAAATTGCCTCCATGCGGCGTCTCCCACGCGGGCCTTTACCATATCGAGATTTTTCAAATAGCCGGTTGAGAGATTGTCCAGGCCGGAAACCTTTTGTCCGGCCATGAGTAAGGTCTCCACCAAGTGAGATCCGATAAAGCCGGCGGCCCCGGTAACCAGCCAGTTTTTTTGCGAGGATTTCAGGTTATCGAGCAAATCGGCATAGGCGGACATAGTATTTCCTTTTCAGAGCGCGTTGCCCGTGGGCATTTCCATAGAGCGCGCCCTTCTGTTAGGTAGTGTAGTTACGAGATTGAAGCCATAAAAAGATGCACCTGATATGAATAGCGGCCAGGAAAGATGCCGTATTTTTTGCGTATCGAGAGGCAATGCCACGCCACCGCTTCAAATGGAGGAAGGCGTTCTCATGTGCCGAGCTTTGTAAAGTTCCTTATCGTGGTCACGTTGCGTTGTACGGTTTTTCTTTGAAGGAATGACCGGCGCCATCCCTTGGCTTTCCGCCTTGTTAAGAATCTCGTCCGTATCGTAGCCCCTGTCCTCCAAAAGGTTCCCGGCTGTAAACCCATCAATCAGGGCAACCGCTTGCGTGCAATCTGCCGTTGTACTTTGTGTAACAATAGCCCTAAGCGGCATACCATGCGAATCCACGGCCGGATGCAATTTTGTGTTGAGCCCCCTTTTGCGCGACTCATGTCTTGATTGCCGCCTCTGGCCCCAGCCGCGTGGGGATGAACTTTGCAGTGA
>JAITHT010000060.1 GCA_031279825.1 Desulfovibrio sp.
TGCGGGCGCTGATCGCCACGCTATTTTTTGCCCTCATTTCACTTCGGGCAACCTCACGCCGGGGAGAAGGCCTTGCTCTTTCAGCAACGTAAATCTGTTTTTTAAGGGACGACTATTTAAATAAAAATTTCCTCGCGCAACAAAAAAGCGGCGCTGTCAACGCCGCCTTTTTACCATATGCAACACTAAGTAATTACTGGATATTCATTCGCGCCCGCTCGCGTAATTCGTCGAGCTGGTCGGCCCAATCCTGCATCATCTTCCGGCGTTCCGGCAAATACTCCGCATAGTTGTATGCCGCCCGGACGCTGTTCAGCTCACTGTGGGCGAGTTGCCGTTCTATCCAATCCCTGTTAAAGGCTTGTTCGTTGAGCAGGGTCGAAGCCATGGAGCGGAAGCCGTGAAAGGTGATTTCCCCTTTGGAGTAACCAAGCCGCTGCAAGGCCCGCAGAGGCGTAGCGGTACCTAAATGGGGCACGGCCCCGTCATTCCTCGCGGCGGGGAATACATACCGCTCACTGCCGGATACCGCCCTCAATTCCTCCAGAATCGCCAGAGATTGACGGGAAAGCGGTACGATATGCATCTGCTTCATTTTCATCTTTGAGGCCGGGATACAATGGTTAATCTGCTCTAACTGTTCCGACAACGAAGTGAGGAAAAAATGCGCATGTCTTTTGTATTCTCCAAGGTGGCCCCTGCCGTTTTCGCCGCGTTTCTGGCGTGCTTCGCCGCGGCGCAAGGCGGCGTCGCTTATGCCGTCGATCTTGGGCGGCCGTTCAAGCAGGCGGGCGGGTACGTCAATGATTCCGCCATAACCACAGCGATCAAAACAAAATTCCTGGGGCAAAAGGGCCTTGATTCTCTGGATTTACGGGTTGAGACGCAAAATGGCGTCGTTACGTTGCGGGGGCAGGTCCATAGCGCGGCGCAACAGAACCTGGCGGTAAAAATCGCGGGGGAAACGGACGGCGTCCGAAAAGTTGTCAATAAGATATCCGTAATGCCATGAGGGCGCTTGCGCCTTTTGCTGCCGGCGGGGGGTTCCGCTCCCGCCGGCAGGTATCGTGCTCCGCTATTGCTCAAGCACGCGCATGGTGGCCTGGGCAATGGCGACTTCTTCGTTAGTGGGAATCACCAGTACGGGCACGCGTGCGCCTTCCGGGCTGATGCTGCGCGCTACGCCCGCGCGTTGCGTGTTTTTTTCCGGATCAATGCGGATGCCCAGAACGTCGAGATTCGCGCATACGGCCGCCCTGGTCAGCGGATCGTTTTCTCCTATGCCGGCGGTGAAGACCAGGGCATCCACCCTGCCGAGAACGGCGAAATACGCGCCTATGTATTTGCGGATGCTGTGGCAGAGCATCTCGAAAGCCAACTTGGCCCTGGCCACGCCGTTTTCCCTGGCCGCATGCACGTCGCGCATGTCGCTCATGCCGCATACGCCTTTGAGTCCGCTTCGGCGGTTGCACATGTCGTTGATCTCTTCTATCCTCATGGCCGTATGGCGGACGAGATAGTCGTGGATGGCCGGATCGATGTCGCCGCAACGGGTTCCCATCATGACGCCAGCCAAAGGGGTCATGCCCATGCTGGTATCGACGCACTTGCCGTCTTTGACGGCGGTTATGGAACTGCCGTTGCCCAGATGGCAGGTGATGACGTTAAAGCCCGTATGGGGGCGTTCCATAAATTTCGCCGCCTGACGGGCGACATAGCGATGCGAGGTGCCGTGGGCGCCGTAGCGGCGGACACCATACTTTTCATATAATTCATAGGGCAGGGGGTATAAAAACGCGCCGGGGGCCATGGTGGCGTGGAATTCCGTATCGAATACGGCCACGGACGGGGCATGGGGCAAAAGCCGCATGGCCACCTGAAGACCTTCGACATGGGCCGGGTTATGCAAGGGGGCGAGGGGGGAAAGCTCGCTGATTTTTCGAAGCTCTTCATGCCCGACCTTGCAGGATTCCGAGAAGACCTCCCCGCCCTGGACGACTCGGTGACCGCAGGCGCGAATCTCTTCCAGCCTTGCGATGACGCCCGTCTTCGTATCCGTGAGCAAACTCATGACCCTGGTCATACCCTCGGTATGATTGGGAAAGGGGTGTTCTTCCGAATAACTGTGTTCATTCGCCTTATGGGTGAGTTTGCCCATGCCCTCGCCGATGCGTTCCACCAGGCCGGAGCACAGGACATTTTCTTCAGGCATTTTGATCAGTTGATATTTGAAAGAAGAGCTACCGCAATTAAGAATAAGAATTTTCATATGTGGCGTTCCTTTATGCGCGTCTGATCGGCGGCGTTTCCTTGCAAAAGACGGGGCTCAGGCCGAAGGGCGTTGCGTTTTTTTGATGGACTGGGCCTGCACGGCGGTGATGGCCACGGTATTGACGATATCCGGCACCGTGCAGCCGCGGGACAGATCGTTGACCGGTTTGTTCAGCCCCTGAAGCACCGGTCCTATGGCCACCGCGCCGGCAGCGCGTTGCACCGCCTTGTATGTATTGTTGCCGGTGTTCAGATCCGGAAAAATGAATACGGTGGCGTGTCCGGCTACCCGGCTGTTCGGCAGTTTAATTCTGGCGACTTCGGGATCAATGGCGGCATCGTATTGCAGGGGGCCCTCCAGCAGGAGGGCCGGGTCGCGTTCCTTGGCGATGCGTGTCGCTTCCACGACGAGATCCACATCTCCGCCTTTGCCGGAGCTGCCGGTGGAGTAGGAAAGCATGGCGACTTTAGGGTCGATGCCGAAAATACGCGAGGTCTCCGCCGCATTAATCGCTATATCGGCAAGTTCGGCCGCGGTGGGATTCGGGTTGACGGCGCAGTCCCCGAAGGCCAGCACGCGGTCCTTCAAACACATGAGAAAGATGGAGGACACGATGGACGCGCCCGGCCTGGTTTTGATGAATTCAAAAGCGGGCCGGATGGTGTGGGCGGTGGTGTTGACGGAACCGGAAACCATGCCGTCCGCGTCGCCTCTGTAGACCATCATGGTCCCGAAAAAACTGGGATCAAGCATGGTGTCCCGGGCGCGCTCAATGCTTATGCCTTTGGCCTTGCGCAGCTCATAATAGGTGTGCGCGTAGTCCTCAAGCATTGGCGCCTGATCCGGCTGAATGACGGGAATATTGACATCCAGGCCGAGCTCGGACATTTTTGTCTGAATTTCGGAAATCCGGCCCAGCAGGATTATATCCGCCACGTTACGGCGCACCAGGATATTCGCGGCTTTCAGAATACGTTCTTCCCCTCCCTCGGGCAGCACGATACGCATTTTTTGCGACGCTGCCCGTTCAATGAGATTGTATTCAAACATTTTGGGAGTTATTTTGGCGCTGCGCAGGTTGACAAGACGGCTGGAAAGCTCGCGCGTATCGACGCAAGCTTCAAAATGCCCGAGGGCGGTATTGATTTTAACTTCGTCGCCCGGTTCGATTTTACCCTGCAGGAGGGAGAGGCGCTCTATGGTTTCATAGGTGTGATACGGCACGCTCAAAACAGGCAGCGGCGCGCCGCTCCATCCGTCAATCAGCCGGCGTACGCTTGCCGGCAACGAAAATCCCCCTGTGAGAATTATGCCGGAGATGTCGGGGCAGGAGGAGGAAAAACGCGCGGCAAGGCTTCCCAGAAGAATATCCACCCGATCTCCCGGAGTAAGAATCATGCATCCCGGCGCAAGATATTCAAAAAAATTTCCCATCTGCATGGCGGCGATCAGATAACCGTCCACCAGGCTGTCAATCCGCTCGTGCCCATAGAGCACATCCGCCTTCAGATGTTGTTGCACCTCAAGCACGGTGGGTTTCGCCAGCGTGAAGTCTTCCGGCAGTACGGAGACAAGCAGGGGTGTGGCGCCGATCTTCCGGCTTTTCAGGCAGGCAGTCAGATCGTCCTCCTCCTGTTTGGTCAAACGGGAGCGGTTGACAATACACGCTATGACATCCAGCCCCTTTTCATTAAGCTGATCCAGAGTAAGTTGCGCGGAATCCTTGACCTCTTCAAAGCTTTTTTCCAGAGCGCTGATGACAAGCAATATCGGACTGCCGATGTTGGCGGCGACGGCACAGTTCAAATCAAACTCAAAGGCGGGATCTTTACTTGTAAAATCAGTGCCTTCACAAAGCACAAAATCATATTTTGATTCAACGTGCTTATATTTGCTTACAATATTTTCCAGCATGAGTTCACGCCGGTCGGTATTGATCTGGTTTCGGGCGTCTTGCAGCGTGCAGGCATAGGCGTCTTCATAAGGCATGGTCGGGGTGAAATGTTTCAGTATCAGATTGATGGAATGATCGTATTCGCTGCTTTGAGGAGTACTGATGACGGGGCGGAAGAAGGCGACGTTACGCAGATGTCTGAGTAACAATTGCATCATTCCCAAAATAACCGAGGATTTGCCGCTTTTGATTTCGGTCGTCATCACGTAAAGATTTTTAGCCATACAAAGACCTCCCTCACGTATTCGGAATTTATAAATATATAACTGCGAGCGCACCGTACGCCCGCGACAGCGGCCTTACCTCCCATGCCGCCTACGCCTTTTCCGCCTGCAACTGTATCGGCGGCGCGGAGGCGTCAGGGGCATGCGCTTTACGGCAACAGCAATTTCTGGCCCGGCCTGATTCTCCCCTTGGCATCAAGCCGATTGGTTTTCCGCAAGGCTTGCGGGCTGACATTGTTGGCTCTGGCGATGCTGTAGAGGGTGTCCCCCGGGCACACCGTATATGTTTGATTGCCCGCACGCGTCGCGGTATTTTTTCCGGGCGCCGGGGCGCCTGCTTTGCCTTTGCTGTTGCCGGGAATCTTGACGCGCATCCCCGGCTTGAGGACGCTGCTCTCATCCAGGCGGTTGGCCGCGCGGATAGCGGCGACGTCTGTTCCCCACCGGCGGGCGAGGGAGAACAAGGTATCGCCGGAGCGCACCACGTATACGCCCGCGCCCGGGGAAGCAGCTTTTTCGGGCGGAGCGGCGTGGACCGCCGCCGCTTTTTGACCGCCGCCCGGCAAAAGGATGACCGTTCCCGGCTTGGGAAGAGAGGAAAAGCCGTTGGCCTCCCGTATGGCGGCTACGCTGAGATTATTGCGTTTGGCGATGGAAGCGAGGGAATCTCCTTTTTTCACACGGTATTCTTTCCATCCGACATAGATGCGGGATTCTTTGCCGGCCAGCCAGAGGGAGGCGTCAGCCGCTTTGTCCGGCGGAACATACGCGCTGGATTGGTGCGTCGGGGGGCTTGCCGCGCGGCGAAAAGCGGGATTCATACCGGAAAATTCGTCCCAGGCAAGATCGAGTCGGCGCGCGAGAGCGGAAAGATTCGTCCCCTGAGGGACGGTAACGGGCGTTAAATTCCATGCCGCGTCGGGCGAGGGGTCGCTGAAACCGAGGAGATTGAGGTTGCGCATGATTTTGGAAACGGCGATCAGGCGCGGCACATAATCCCTTGTTTCGGCCTTAAGGCGGGCGCGTTCCTCACGTTGTCCGTCAAGGCGGCAGAGATCAAAAAAATCCATGGCGCCGGTGTCGCTGACGGCGCGGCCTATTTTGCCTTCGCCGGCGTTATAGGCGGCGACGGCCAGATTCCACTCGGCGAAATCGCCATAGAGCTTAAGCAGATAATCCGAAGCGGCATACGTGGATTTATAGGGATCGCGGCGTTCATCTATCCAGTTGTTTTGGACAAGCCCAAATTTTCTGCCGGTAAAAGGCATAAACTGCCAAAGGCCGACCGCTCCCGCCCGCGAAACGGCGTTGGGGTTGCCGCCGCTTTCAATCATAAACAGATAGGCGATATCCCCCGGAATGCCTCGATCATTGAATACCTTTTTGATATATGGCAAGAATCGCGATGCGCGCTCAAGAAAACGTTCGAAGGAAGCGCGTTGCTGATGCACGAAATATTTGAAGTGCAACTCCACAACATGCGCATCCTCGGTGCCGAGCTTCCGGTCCAGATCCCCGACGGTTCTGAAAGCGCGGAGTTCCTCCGGCGTAAGGGGCATCCCGTCGTCTCTCGGGATATACGGCTCGGGCATCGTTTCTTCCGTGATGCTCCGGTATTTGGCGTCGGAATCGTCTTTGGAAGCCGTGGCGCAGCCGCCGGCCGTAAGGATGCAGATGAGCGCCGCAAAAAAGGCCGTTCGCGTGCCGGAAAAAGGCCGCCTGACTGAAATCATCGGCAGTTTCTTGCGCGGGAAAATCAATGCCATGAAGTCCTCGTGACAGCCCGGGCGGACGGCTTTCCTTACCGCCGGGCTTGCATTGTGCGGGAATGAAAGGTACGAGAAAACCCGGAGGGACGCGCCCGCGCCTTACCGAGTCTCTTGCGCAATAATCAGAAAGCGTACGTTCATACCGTAACTTTTCCCATGAGGCAACCATGGCGCGTACGACAATATCCGCCGACACCGGGCGTAGCAAGCGAGCATCGAAATGACGTCTTTTTTTCCGAAATCCGCGCAAGGTTCTTCCAGGCGATCGCCGGGCGCCGCGCAGGCGAACGCGCGCAGGCAACGCGCCGAAAAAGCCGCGTGGCGTCGCGGCTCCCCTTCCGCGCGTCCGGCGCGGACGAGAGATGAAGACGATACCGCCGCACCCGCAATCGGGCGGCCGGCGGCGGATGCGTTCCTTTCCGGGACCGGAAAAGGGATGCAGGAGGATCCCGAACCGCGTTTTGGCGAGTCCGCTCACAGGCGCGACAGAAATCAGGAGGCTCCGGTTCTTCCCGGGATCAAGCCCGTGCGCGAACTTCTGCAGAGCGCGCCGGAACGCGTGGACGCTGTTTTTTTGCGTAAAGGACGCCGAGGCAAAGAGATGGAACGCATAGTCGATTTGTGCCGGGCCGCCGGTGTGCGCTTTTCCCTGCTGGAGCCGGCATCCTTCGCCCGCGTATACGCCGGACACAGCCAGGGAGTCGTCGCGCGCCTTTTTGAAGCCGGTTTTGCCGATCTGAACAGCCTGCTGGGAATTGCCGGGGATTCTCCTCTGCCTCTTGTGCTGGCGCTTGATCACGTGCAGGATCCGGGTAACGCCGGAACCCTGGCCCGAACCCTCTATTCCCTTGGCGGAGCGGGGCTTATCGTGCCCAGGCATAACGGCGTGTATCTCGGGGCCGCCGCCGCCAAAGCCGCCGCTGGAGCTCTTGAAAAATTGCCTGTGGCCAGAACGCCTAATCTCGGAAAAGCGATTGACAGCGCGAAAAAACAGGGTTTCACCATTTATGGCGCCGTTTCCGGCTATGAAGCCGGAGAAGCCGACGCCCGGGGCGAGGATCGCCGCGGCGATTTACAGCCGGGAAGGCTTCGGTACGGGGAGAATGTACCGAAAGGCCACGCGCCGGGGAAAAAAATACCGGCGCGGCAGGCCGGCATGACGAACAAAGCCGTGACCGACCTGTTCGCCGTGGCGCCGACGCTGCCGGCTGTGCTGATTCTCGGCGGCGAAGAAGACGGCATGCGATCAAGCATGGAAAAACGCTGCGATTATCTGATCCGCATTCCTCTGCTGCGCGACTTCGACTCTTTGAACGTAGCCCAGGCGGGAGCCATCATTATCGGCTGGTTCTCCCGTTGGGCTTCGCGGCAACACGGCGGCGCGGGACGCGGCATCCCGGCCCGCGGGGTAATGCCGGTTCCGAATACGGCGACCTGATTCGAAAAAGGGCGCGGCACCTCACGCGGATTCTCCGGGGCTTTCCCGCAAGCCCCGCAAAGGGGCGCCGGCGAGTTCCCGCGACAGGGTCTCCCTCTCCGCCTCGCGCAAGGCGGCCTCCAGCGCCGACGGGTCGTCCAGGTCGCGCATCAGGCGTCCGATATACTGCATGTGGCGGCGCTTCGCCTCGCGGCTTTTCAGCCTGGGCCAGAGACTCAGGGCCTCGGCCAGTTCCGGCGGCAGGGGCAGCTTTTGCAGTATTGCCGGAGACAAGCCGGAGAGTGCCTGACCGTATTGCTGCAAGGCTGAACTTTCACGCTTCTTTTGGGAGCGGCTTTTTTCCCGCGCTTCGGCCGGACGCGGCAATGCGGCGGCCGGCCCGGAGTCCGCGTCTCCCCCGTCAGCCATTGCGCTCCATCCCGCATAACGCGCTTCACGCATGTTCAAGCTCGCGAACCAGGGTCTGCATGTCCTGCACCACCAGCCCGCTCAGGCGTTGCAGCGCGTCGTTGGCCTGGCCCATCTGCGTGAAGGT
Organism: Desulfovibrio sp.; assembly: GCA_031279825.1. GTDB lineage: Bacteria > Desulfobacterota > Desulfovibrionia > Desulfovibrionales > Desulfovibrionaceae > Frigididesulfovibrio. The sequence goes on from JAITHT010000060.1 coordinate 8,193, forward strand.
TTCATCCGCAATGCGACTTATTTCCTCCGTGCCCTTGTTGATTTCCTCGCTGGTGGCGGACTGCTCCTCGCTGGCCGTCGCTATGGCGCGCACTTTATCCGCCGTGACTTCGGCTATGGACACGATGGCCGTCAGTGAATTGCCGGTCTCCATGGCGATTTCCGTACTGCGGGAAACGGAAACGGCCGCCTCTTCCATCCCCTGGAGGTTCTGGTTCGTGCTGTTTTGGATGGCGTTCACCGCATCGCCTACTTCTTTGGTGGCCTGCATGGTTTTTTCCGCAAGCTTACGCACTTCGTCAGCCACCACGGCGAAGCCCAGGCCCGCGTCCCCCGCCCTCGCAGCCTCAATGGCGGCATTAAGGGCGAGCAGGTTGGTCTGATCCGCGATATCAGCGATAACGGCCATAATGCGGCCGATATCCTTGGCCTGGGCGCCGAGTGTGTTGAGACTGCCCTTCAGCTCGCCGGTTTTCCGGTTCACTTCGATAACGGCGTCCACCATGCGCGATACGGCTTTGGCCCCCTCTTCGGCGTTATGTTTCGTGTCGTCCGCGCTTGTCGCGGCGGAAGCGGCGTTACGGGATACCTCCAGCACCGTGGCGGTCATTTCCTCCATGGCTGTCGCGGTTTCCGCGGTACGCCGCCGCTGGGAGTCGGCGCCGCCGCGGACCCGCTCAAGCTGCTCCACAAGATCCCGCATGGCCTGCTGCACCTTACCCGCGGTCAGGGAAAGCCGGGAACCCGCCTGGCGCATCCCTTCGGACTTGGCGCGTTCAGCGGTCCGCAGGGCTTCTTCCGCCTGATTCACGGCTTCGGTGGCCTTTGCCGTCTGCTCTTTCGCTTCTTCGCTCTTGGTCTCGGCGGTGGCGATCATTGTTTTGAGATTGGCCACCATGACGTGAAGCGCGTCGGCCAGACGGCCGATTTCATCGCCCCGCCGCAGGGAAAGCGTGCTGTCAAGGCTGCCGCCGGCAACCTCCTGAGCAAAGGCGAGCCCCTGGCCGATGGCGCCCGCCGCATCGCGCACCACAAGGAACACGGCCAGAGCAATGGCGGCAAGGGTGCATACGGCAATGACAAGAGATACGCGCCCCATGGCGACGGTTCCGCTTTGGATGTCGTCCTCATCGGCGCGGACGCAAACGAACCAGGAGGAAACAGGTTCACGTATATAAAAATAGGAGGCGTCTCTTCCGTTAAATTCCGCCGAGAAAGAGCCTTTATCGCTCTGTTCGCGAATGATGCGCTGCACGCCGGGCGCCTTGGAAGCGGTGTCGTTCAAAATGAATTCCGGATTCTTGTGGGCCACGATCTCGCCCCCGGCAGCCGCAATAAAGGCATAGCCGTGATCCGCCAGTTTTTTGGGCGCAACGAACCGGGCGCTGAACTGCCGCAGATCAATCGCCGCGAAAAGAACGCCTATGGGCCGGCCTTCATTGATGACGGGCACGGCCTTGATCACGATGGGGGTTTCCGAGTTGCCCACGCGGCTGGCGATGGGGACGGAAAGGTAGTCGTACCGTCCTTTCATGGCCTCCCTGAAATACTCCCGGTCCGCGCGTTTGCCGCCGACGGCCGAAGCGGCGGAGCTTGCGACGACGACGCCCTGGGCATCGGCAAGGGTGACGTGAAAATACCCCCGTGCCGTCTTGACGGCGGTCAGTTGTTCATTAATGAGCTTGACCGCCTGCTCCCTGTCCTGGGCCGTGCCGGCAAGCACGGCGTGCACCAGTTGGGTGTTGGAGAAAAGGGTCAGTTCCGCGCGGGTGCTTTGCAAAATTTCGCGGACAAGATCGGCCAAATCAGCGACCATCCCTTCGGCATTGCTGACAACAGCTTTTTCGAGCGTGCCGCGCGACATGGAGTAGCTTATGTACGTCGATATGCAAAGCCCCAACAGGGCCGTAGCGAGTATGGGCAAGAGAAGGCGACTGGACAAATTCCACATGGGTGTTCTCCCGTAGCTTCCGGACGTAGTTATGGTTGACATGACAATTGAGGGCTGTTCGCCATGCGATTGCCGCGCGTAACGACGCGCGACGCCCGCCCGCGTCAGGCCCTGCGGGCTGCGCTTAGCGTAGCGCCTTTACCTGTTCCCAGTATTTTTCGTATTCCCTCAGAGCGTTGCCGACAACAGTGGTGAATTCGGCGTTTTGCAACTCCGCGTCGCCCGGCAGCAATACGGGATCGCCGCGTAAATCGTCAGGCAGGAGCTTGATGGCGGCAAGATTGGGAGAAGAATATTTATATTCCCGCACGCAGCGCGCGGCGACATCCGGCCTGAGCATGTAGTTGATGAAGGTATACGCGTTGTCCACATGCGCCGCGCCTGCGGGTATGACGAAACCGTCAATCCAGAGCAGGGCGCCCTCCCGGGGAAAGACATACTTCAAGGCGGGGTTTTCTTCTTTGGCCACCAGATAATCGCCGTTCCAGATGGGGCCGATCCAGGCTTCCTCGCTGATCAGCGCCTGTTTGACGGCGGTGACGTCAAAGACGCGCACGGAAGGCTTGAGCTTGCTTAAAAAATCAAAGGCAAGCTCGAGTTCGCCGACTTCCTTGGTATTGCTGGAGAAACCGGAGGCGCGCAAGGCAAGCCCCATGGCGTCGCGCAGGTCATCCGTAAAAATGATTTTTCCCTTGAACTCGGGCTTCAGCAGATCAGCCCACCGGGCGACCGCATCCTCAGAAATATGCCTGCTGTTGTACGCAAGCCCCAAAGCGCCCCACATATAGGGGATACTGTAGGTATTGCCCGGGTCGTACTCCTGGTCGAGGCGCTTCGGATCAATATGGACCAGATTGGGGATTTTGCTATGGTCAAGTTCCTTAAGCAGCTTGTCCCGGCGTAGAAGATCCACAAAATAGCTTGAAGGAATCACGACGTCATACCCCTTGCCGCGCAGCAACTTGACTCTGGCGTACATGGCCTCGTTGGATTCAAAAGTGGAGTACACCACTTTTATGCCGGTTTCTTTAGTAAAATCATTCAAAACGCTTTGCGGGATATATTCAGACCAGTTATAGACAATGACCCTTTTTTTTCCGGAATTTTTGCCGGGGTTCCCGGCTGCCTGCGCTTGTGAAACTTCGCCCGCCAAGGCGTGAAGCAACGCCGGAACAAGGCAGAAAAAAAAGAATATGGCGGCGGAATGACGTAGGGATACAAGACGTTGCAGCATCATTTTCTCCTGATTCGCGTTATTGCTTGGGCTAAAAGCACGAGAGTGAGGGTCATCGCGAACATGATGGTCGAAAGGGCATTGATATCCGGCTTAATCCCGAGCTTTACCATGGAATAAATTTTTATCGGCAGCACTTCAAAGGTGGGGCCGGTGGTAAAGGTGCTGATAAGGACGTCATCCATGGACAGAGTGAAACTTAACAGCCAGCCGGCCGCTACAGCCGGAGCGGTCAGGGGCAGGAGCACATGCAGGAATGCGCGGCTTTCCGACGCCCCGAGGTCGCGCGCCGCTTCAACGAGATACTCGTCGAACTCCGCCAGCCGCGCCAGTACGGTCAGGGTGACGAAGGGCGCGCATAAGGTGGTGTGCGCCAGCAGCAGCGTGAAAAAACCCAACTCCATATGGAGGGCAATGAACACGATGAGCAATGATATGCCCATAACCAGATCCGGCAGGACCGTCAGCATGAGGACGGCCACGTACAGACTTTTTCTGCCGAAAAAATAATAGCGTTTTATCGCCAGGGCCGTCAATGTTCCTGTCAATGTGCCCAGACTGGCGGCGCATACGCCTACCAGCAGGGAGTTCAGAGCCGCGTCCAGGATGGCGGTATTGCTCAACAGGGACTCGTACCAGCGTAAGGAAAAGCCGTTCCAGTCGCTGACGTATTTGCTGTAATTGAATGAATGGCAAAAGACTATAAACAAAGGGACGTAGAAAAAGGCGTAAATCAGCGTCAGATATCCGGCTGAAAAGAAGCGGACAAGCCTTGCGCGCGGCATCATTCGTCTCCTGATACGGGCGTCGGGGCATGGGACGGCGAGTCTTTGCGTTCGCGTCCCGCCACATAGACGCCGGCCAGCCGGTACGCGCCGGCCATGATGATGAGCAGCAAGGTAAGCACGAAACTGGCGGCGGCCCCCAAAGGCCAGTTATTGGCTACCAGGAACTGGTTTTTAATGAAGGTGCCGAGCAGCATGTTTTTTGCGCCCCCGAGAATTTCCGGAACATAAAAACAGCTGAAGGAAGGCAGGAAGACCAGCATGCAGCCCGCCATAATTCCCGGCAAGGTGAGGGGAAGGGTGACGTGCCAGAAGGCTTCCGCGGAATTGGCTCCCAGATCTTTGGCGGCATCGATCAGGCCGGCGTCGAGCTTTTCAATGGATGCGTACAGCGGCAGCACCATAAAGGGCAAAAAGGTATAGGTCAGGCCTATGAATACGGCAAAATCCGTATACAGCATCTCCAAAGGCGCGGAAAGCAGCCCGAGACCGATAAGCGCCTTGTTCGCCATGCCGTGTATGCCGATGATCAGGATAAGGGCGTAGGTACGGATCAGCGAGTTTGTCCAAAAGGGGATGGCGACGAGCAGGAGCAGCCAGGGACGCCACGTTGCCGGACTTTTCGCGATACCGTAGGCAAAGGGGTAGCCGACGAGCAGACAGACCAGCGTACTGAGAGCCGCAAGACGGGTCGAGTCCCAGAACACCGTGAGAAAGACCGGGCCGAGCAGTTCCCTGTAATTGTCCAGAGTCAGCACCGGGATAAAAAATTCATAGTGCTCCTTGTGCAACAGGGAAACCAGCATCAGGGCGAACACGGGCACAACGGCGAAGGCCGCCAGCCACAGCCATGTCACTTTGATGCACACGGCCCGGAATACGGAACCCGCTTTGGCATCTGAACGGGGCATTATTCGCTCTCCGCCGTCAAAATGACCTCCCATCCCGCCACCCAGGTCACGGTCACCCGATCGCCGGGACGATAGCTGATTTCCGCGTCGTCTTCATTGAAGAATTCCACAGCCTGCAGGCGTTTGCCGTTATCCAGGGTGAGCAGAATGTCCACAGTGGCTCCTTTGTACACCGTCTCCTCAATGCGCCCGAGAAAAAAAGGCGATTCCACGGACTTTTCATGTTCCAGGTGGATCTTGAGATCTTCCGGCCGCAAAAGAACGTTGACCGTCTCGCCCGGTTCGTATTCGCGCCGGACATGCAAGGGAAACTCCACACCTTCCACGTCGGCCATGCAGATGCCGTTTTCGCCGAGAGTGGTGATAACGGCGTCCAATACGTTGATATCGCCGACAAAACGGGCTACGAACAGATTTTCCGGCTCCTCGTATATTTGCTGCGAGGTGCCGATTTGCCGAATTTCACCTTCGTTCATCACCACCACGCGGTCGGACATGGCAAAGGCCTCTTCCTGATCATGGGTGACAAAGACGAAGGTAATGCCGAGTTGACGTTGCAGATGCTTGATTTCAAACTGCATTTGCTTGCGCAGTTTAAAATCCAGGGCGCTGAAGGGTTCATCAAGCAATAAGACTAAAGGATTATTGATAATCGCCCTGGCGATGGCCACTCGTTGCTGTTGTCCGCCGGAGAGCTGGCGCGGCATGCGATCGGCCAGGGCGTCCAAATGAACGCGCCGCAGAACCTCCGCCACGCGACGGCTGATTTCCCCCTTCGGGCGTCGCTGCATTTTCAGGCCAAAGGCCACGTTGTCCCAGACGTTCATGTGCGGAAACAGGGCGTAGCTTTGAAAGACCGTATTCACCTGCCGCCGTTCCGGAGGGGTATTGTTGATGATTCGCCCGTTCAGCAGCAGATCCCCTTTACTCGGGCGTTCAAAACCGGAGATAAGCCGCAGAATGCTTGTCTTGCCGCAGCCTGAAGGACCGAGCAGGGTCAGAAATTCTCCATTGGCTATTTCCAGATTAATATTATATAATGCACAGGTATCGCCGAAGTATTTGGCGATACCCCGCAGTTCGATGATGGGGGGAGTTTCCACCGGCTTTTCCTCAACAGGAGTAAAAAAAGCAAGAGCACCCTGCCTTTTGTCTCGGTCACGCGCTTTTGAGAGCGATTTCACGGTGAAATCGCTCCGGCGGGAGCGAAAGGCTCCCTCTCGCGACGAAAGGCCTAAGCGCGCCATATGCGCGCCGTCAAACGCCGGAGGCAGCGCGGAAAGACGGTACGGCGCATACGTTCAAAGCCGCTCCGCTTCGGCGTACGCACGAGGGGGATGATACGCCCGTTTTGTTTTTACGCAACAGGAATATACCCGTGCCCGGCCGGAGAAAAATCCGTTATTCCGTTCCCGGAGCGCATTGATTAGTATCCGTACACTTTTCCGGAGTGAGCACCATGCGAGCAGGAGTAGGTTACAGCGAACAGCCCGATACGGCGGAGGCCGGGCGCCTGGCGGTGGAAAAGGCTATGCGGCAGGCGGGAAGAAGCGGACCGTGCGATTTGGTGCTGCTTTTCGCCACAGCGCAGCATGACGCGCGGATATTGCGCGATGCCGTGGCTTGCGCCGTGGGTTCTTCCGTGCCCATTATCGGCGGCGGCACCGTCGGCGCCATCTGCAACGATCATTTCGGTTACGCCGGCAATCAGATTATTCTGGCCTGCCTCTGGCTGGACGGCGTCCGTTGCGATTTGCTTGCCGAAGGGGATCTTCGGCAGGGAGAGGCGGAAGTGGGCAGACGGCTGGGCAAACGATTGCTGGATGCGGGAGTAACGCCCGACTCGCCCCTTCTGCTGTTTTATGACAGCATTAATGACGGCGACGGCGGCATACGTATGCACATGGCGACATACCTGCTTGCGGGTATGGAAGATGCCATGGGTTTTCTTCCCCGTACCGCGGCAGGCGCCGGCATGATGGGCGATTACGCCTGTTCTCCCGTTTATCAGTGGACGGGCGTGGATATGGTCAGGCATAACGCCATGGCCTTGCTCTTTTCCGACGATGTGCGCGTGGACACGACAATTATGCACGGCTGCCGTCCGGGGAGCGGCTACCACACCGTCACCAGGGCGGAAGGGCAGATGATTCTCGAAATCAACGGACAACCCGCCCTGCGGTTTATGAATGAGGCGATAGGCTCGAATATCCCGCCGGAAAACTTCCCTTTTTTCCTGACTCTCGGCAGGAATACCGGCGACAAGTGGGGGGAGTTCGATGAAGAGGCCTATGTCAACCGCCTCTGCCTTGCCGTGGAGGCGGAACGGGAAGCTCTGGTCATGTTTGAACCCGATATGGTGGAAGGCACGGAATTCCAGATTATGTACCGCAGTCTTGATCTCGACTATATGGCGCCGAGCCTGGATGCCTGTTTCTCCCGCCTGGAAGGCCGCAAACCGGTGTTCGCGATGTATATCAACTGCGCCGGACGCGCCGCCGGATATAACGGCTCCGATCTGGAAGACGCCGCCGAGATACAGAAGATCGTGGCCGACAGGGTTCCTTTGTTGGGCATTTATACGGGTGTGGAAATAGCGCCGGTGCGGGGCAGACCGAGAGGCCTCGACTGGACGGGCGTATTCTGTTTATTCAGTGTGCCGGAATGAATGACGACACTATTTCCCGAAGCGATCCCTTGCAAGAAGACGAACGCGACAGGGAACTCCGGTATCTGCGCAGGCGTAACGACGAGCTTGCCGCCAAACTGCTTGCCCTGGACTCCAAGGCCATAGGCGTACGCCACGAACTGGAGCACAAGCGCAGAGGCTTCAGCCTGATGGCGAGTCTCGCCGTGGCTCTCGAGCGGGGAGGCGACTACACAAGCATGTTCGTCGCCGTCAGCAGGCGTATTAACGCGGCCTTGAACATGCAGCGTACGGCCGTGCTTATGCCTGAAGAGAATAACCGATTTAAGGCGGTTGTGCTGCAAGGGTATCCGCCGGAAGAGGAAGCGCGCATCGCGGCGCGGCGCATTGTTGTGGAGGAAACGCTGCTTGACGCGCGTGAGATGACGTTGATTACGGGGGTGGCCCCCCCGGAGCGGCTGGCGTCCCTACGCGAGGCTCTTGCCCTGCCCTACTGCATCATCTCGCCGGTTGTGCTGAACAACGAGATCGCGGCCATATTGATTACCGGACGCATGATTGAACAGCAGCCTTTTTTTTCGCGACTCAGCCCCCACGATGTCGAGACCGTACAGAGCGTCAGCGCCTATCTGGCGGCGATGATCAGCGAACGGCGCCTTATCGAAGCCGAGGAGCGGACGCAGATCATGCTGGACGCCATGCCTTTATGTTGCATGTTCTGGGACGAGGGTTTCAAAAATATCGACTGCAATGCGGAAACCCTCCGCCTGTTCAACGTGTCCTCCAAGCAGGAGTTTCTGGACAGATTCTTTGAATTTTCTCCCACATACCAGCCGAACGGCCTGCTTTCCGCGGATCTGATACAGCAGGGGATTCAAAAGGCGTTCAGCGAGGGCAGCTCGAGGTTTGAATGGCTGCATCAAAAGCTGGACGGGGAACCTATCCCTATGGAAGTCAGCCTGGTGCGGATCGACCGCAGAAACAAACATATCGTGGTCGCGTATATGCGCGATCTGCGCGAGTTCAAGTCCATGCTGGCGGAAATCCGGAAAGGCGAACAGAACCTGCGCACGGCGCGCGATTTGGCGGAAAAAAACGCCAAGGCGAAAAGCGAATTTCTGGCCAACGTAAGCCATGAAATCCGCACTCCCATGAACGCCATCGTCAGCATGACCCATTTTCTGGACAACGCCAATCTGACGGAAAAGCAACGGGCGCACGTGGAAAACGCCAAGAAATCCTCTCAGTTCCTGTTGCGCGTCATTGAGGATATGCTGGATTTTTCCAAACTCGACGCCGGGCGGATGGAAATGCAATCCGTCGCCTTTTCCGTACGGGAACTGGCGGCCAAAGTACGCGCCGCCGCCGTGTCGCAAGCCGCCGCCAAACATCTCGCCTTCCGGGACATGGTGGACGGCGACGTGCCGGACGTCCTGCTGGGAGACCCCTCGCACCTGGAACAGATACTGCTGAATCTCGTCAGCAACGCCGTCAAATTTACCCTCAAGGGGGAGGTATCCCTGCGGGTGTCCTTACATCGATCCGCAAACATGCCTGAACCCCGCCGCGTGGAGGTGCTGTTCGCGGTCCGGGACACGGGCATAGGCATAAGCGAAGAGCAGATGCGCGAGCTGTTCATGCCCTTTACCCAGGCCGACGCCTCCTTTACCCGCCATTACGGCGGCACAGGGCTCGGTCTTGCCATCTGCCGGAAACTGGCGGATCTGATGCAGGGAGACCTCTGGTGCGAAAGCCGGCCGGATGCGGGCAGCACATTCTCGCTGACGGTTCCTTTTGTTGTGCAGGCGCATGCCTCCCAGGAAGTCGCGAATCTCCGTGAATCCGCCCCCCGGCAAGAAAACATCGGGAAATACGGCCAGGCGGAGGCCGGGACTGAAGACTCCCCCGCCGATGATTTTTCCGATTTGTGCGGCCTGCGGGTGCTTTTGACGGAGGACAACGCCGTTAATCAGATGATAGCCAGTGAACTGCTGCTTGAAAAAGGGGTTGTCGTGGATGTCGCTGGAACGGGATTGGAGGCATTGGCCGCTTTGGAACGCAAAGAGTACGACCTGGTCCTGATGGACATCCAGATGCCGGAAATGGACGGCTTGACCGCCACCAGGCGCATTCGGGCAAATCCCGCGTACGGGGAGTTACCCGTCATCGCCATGACCGCCCACGCCCTGGCCGAGGATCGGGCGCTCAGCCGTGAGGCCGGCATGAACGAACATCTGACCAAGCCCATTGACCCGAACCTGCTGTACGCGGCCCTGCGGCAATGGAGCAGGCGAAACGGATAGGCGTTTCTTTACGTATCGTCGCGCCTGGAGCCTTCTATTTGTCGGTTAAATTTATAGGAAAACGCTGATGTATTCTCTTGAGGGGGCGCTGCCCCCTCAAACTCCCCCGGCAGGGGGCTGAGCCCCCTGCACCCCGCGTACGTTTTCAGCCGCTTCGCGGCTGAAAAATAGTAAGGGGGTCCGGGGGGAATTA
>JAITHT010000014.1 GCA_031279825.1 Desulfovibrio sp.
AGGTACAAAACGAGAGTAAATGAGGCAATTTTTACCGGATTTTCCCCCTTTTTTCGGAAATTTTACTGCCTGAAACAAAGCCGCCCCGCCACCGGGCAATTGTTCAGCGGTTCCTTAGAATTATGAAATGACTTTTAGTAAGGAGCGCCCACATGAGTTACGTATTTTTCTTTTTGGGTCTCTGGGCGACGATTGCAGCCCTGCGTCATATCAAAAGAAGCAGTGAATAGGGTGTAGACCGTCCCAGAATTCCTCGTAAAAAAGACACAAAGCCTTACACGCGCGCAGCGACTCTTTTTCTGTTGCTTCTTCCCTCTTGCCTGTCCGCTGTACCGGTTTTATATTCTGAATATGCCGTGAGCCGTTACGTGCCTGACCCGCTTTCTCCTTAATGCGTGCGGAACGGTACGGTGTAACCATTTTCGGACAAGGAGAGTCATCGTCATGACCAGTCACATCAAAACGGCGCTATTTCTCGTCCTCCTTTCGGGGCTCATACTTTTTCTCGGGCAGGCCATGGGGGGTCGCAGCGGTTTGCTTATCGCCTTCGGATTTGCGCTTCTCATGAATATCGGCAGTTATTGGTTTTCCGACAAGATCGTGCTCAGGATGTATCGAGCCAAAGAACTCTCTCCTTCTGAAGCTCCCATGCTCCATTCCATGGTGGAGGAACTTGCCCGGAATGCCGGCATTCCCAAACCCCGTGTCTGCCTGATCCCTGACAGTTCTCCCAATGCTTTTGCCACAGGCAGAAACCCGCAACATGGGGTGGTAGCCGTGACGGAAGGCATTATGCGGCTGTTATCACCCGAGGAATTGCGCGGTGTCCTCGCTCATGAAATGGGGCATATCGCCAACAGGGATATTCTTGTGCAGAGCATCGCCGGTGTACTGGCCAGTGTCATCATGTACATTGCCAATATGATGCAGTGGGCGGCTATTTTCGGCGGGGGGCGCGACAGTGAGGAGGGCGGCGGCAACATTTTCAGTTCGCTACTTCTTGCTCTGCTCGCTCCCATCGCCGCATCGCTGATTCAATTTGCCATTTCCCGTTCGCGGGAATATCTGGCCGACGCTACCGGCGCCAGGCTGTGCGGCAATCCGCTTGCGCTAGCGTCAGCTCTCGGCAAATTAAACGCCTACAGCAGGCAGGTACCTATGCATACCGGCAGTCCGGCCACTGCGCACATGTTTATTGTCAATCCTTTTGCCGGAGGTATCGGAAAATTTTTCAGCACGCACCCTCCGGTGGAAGACCGTATCCGCCGTCTGCAGGATATAGCGCAAACCCGATGACCTGATTTTTGCGGTACTTTGGAGGCGATTGCCGTGTAACAGGTATATTTATGCCTCCGGCGGCCAGGGGATCCGATTTTGGAACCGGCCGGGGGGAATAATTCCCCCGGCCGGTCCCCCCCTCCCTCTATGCGATGCTCATAGCATAGCGTTACGCGGCAGTTAGGGCATGTTAACCCTATGCCTTTTTGCCCTCTGGCTGCGTCAGATTGTGTCTGCCATCTCGGTCAAATACCGTAAGAGTATATTCATGGCAGACTCATTTCCTTTGCCAGAGAACAAAAATTCTATAGCGTTAACACGCCCTGGAGCATTTTCACTGTGAAAATGCTCTGGCAACCGGCAGCGTGAGCGTCGGCTCTCGTGCACAAGGAGTAGGCGAAACGTGTTTTCGCCGAGGGCGACGAGTGCAGCGTTTCAAAGTTAATCTGCTCTAGAAATCGGCCATGGGCCGACCTATGCGATGAGTTGTGGAGAGTGGAAAGCGCGGGCACGAATCTTTTTGCAAAGAATCGGGAATATAGCGGTATGCGTACATGGGTGCATCATAATCATGCGGCTTTTGAACGCGACGTGCTGGAGGATTTCTGCCAATCGGTGCTTCTGCTGTCCGAGCAGTTCTCCCGTTTCGCCGCGACGCAGACCCTTTCTTTCTCCGTACTGCGCAATATGGTGGGCGAGCCTTTTAATAAAGGTCTGCTCTGGCGTCTCAAGGACAAAGCGCATCATGTATTCCTCAATGCTCGTGAGGTAAAGCCCGCCGGAATTCTGCTGAACTGGTCTTTAGGCTATATTTTCCATGAATCATTCAAACTCATGGAAGACGCATACCAGAGACAATATTACGCGCCCCAGTTGGGAGGACTGATGGATGCCGGGAATTGCCCCGAACTGGCGGCTTTGATGCGGGATCTGCTGGCTGTTCAAAGTCAGACGGTGGAAAGTATGCGCCGCGAGGTCGCTCGTCTCAACACGCTGATATGCCAATCGCGCAAGCTTTTTTGTCTGTATTTCGCCGGTTGCGCGGACCATAGGCATCTGGCCCGCTTTCTGCATGACAGCAACGATTTGGCGCACGCGATTTTTAAAGATGATTATCATCGCCTTATCCAGGCGATATACGGCAACGAGCCCGAGCGTATGTACTTGGAAGCCGCTCATTCCCTGTTGGCAAGCGCCCGCTTTTACGCCGCCGGTAAAGCTGTCGCGGCGATTTTGGCGGACAGCCCCCGGCATCCCGACGCGCTGACTCTGCAGGAAATAATCAATAGCCAGAAAGCCAAGGAAAATTTTGACGACTTACGCCGGTAAACCGGCTTTTTTCAGCATGATGCGCGCGCGGCAGAGCGCGGATGCCCATCCGCGACGATCCGCGGGTACTCGGGGTATAATAAGGACAACCGCGCTCTCGTTATGTTATATAAAACAGTACGTAACCCCATCCACGAGGAGACACCATAATGCCCTTGCTGCATCCCAATAGAAATCCCGTCTCTCTGTCTTTGGTCAATGCGGAAAAAGCGGAATTATTTCGAGACGTGTTTCCGTATTCCAAAATCAGTCGCGTGCCTTTTGACGGCGTCTACGTCGAGCCGCGTCCGGCAGAGCCCATGTTCATTACGGATACGACTTTCCGTGACGGCCAGCAGGCCCGTCCTCCTTATACTGTGAAGCAGATTCTCCACATTTATGATTTGTTGCACGAGCTTGGAGGTCGAAGCGGCTTAATCCGGGCCTGCGAGTTTTTCATGTATTCCGACAAAGACAAGAAAGCCATCGAGGCTTGCCGCTCCAGGGGGTACAGCTTTCCCGCGATCACCGGCTGGATACGGGCCACCATAGACGATCTGCGCATGGCGAAAGATATGGCCTTCAAGGAAGTGGGCATGCTCACCAGCGTATCGGATTATCATATTTTTATGAAATTAGGTTGGAATCGCCAGAAGGCTTTGGACGAGTACCTTGCTCTCGCCGCAAAGGCTCTGGAATGGGGCATCGTGCCGCGTTGCCATTTTGAGGACGTCACCCGGGCCGACATTCAGGGCTTTTGCCTGCCTCTGGCGGCAAGACTTATGGATCTGTCCAGGCAGAGCGGCATGCCCGTGAAGATTCGCCTGTGCGACACCATGGGATATGCCGTGCCCTATCCGGGAGCGGCTTTGCCGCGTTCCGTGCCGCGTCTGGTACGAGCCTTTACGGATGAAGCCGGCGTGCCGGGAGAGTGGCTTGAATGGCACGGCCATAACGATTTCCATAAAGTCCTGGTTAATGCCTCCACAGCTTGGCTTTACGGATGCAGCGCGGTCAACAGTACCTTGCTGGGGTTTGGCGAGCGTACAGGCAATTCTCCTTTGGAGGCAATGGTTATCGAGTATATTTCCTTCACAGGAGATGATGACGCGGCCAATACGCAGGTTATCACCACCATCGTCCGATATTTTGAAAGCGAACTGGATTATCGCATCCCGGACAACTACCCCTTTGCCGGTAAGGATTTTAACGCCACCAGCGCGGGCATCCATGTGGACGGTCTATCCAAAAACGAAGAAATTTATAATATCTTTGACACCAAGACGATTCTCGGACGTTCCGTGCCCATTATTATTAACGATAAATCCGGCCGGGCGGGGGTCGCCTACTGGATCAACCAGACGCTCAATTTGAGCGAGGAGCAGCAGGTGTGCAAAACCCACCCGGCTGTCGGCATGATGCACAACCGTATTCTCCAGTCTTATGAAAAAGGACGCAGCACGTCTTTTTCCAACAAGGAAATACTGACGCTGGCCAAGCAGTATATGCCGGAATTCTTTCCTTCCGAGTTCGAACGCATCCGGGTCGTCACCAAAAAGCTGGCCGCCAGCGTTATTGCCAAGCTTGCCGGGGCCATCGTCATCAAAGGCCAGGGGAACGAATATTATCCTTGGATGGCGCAATTCCTGAACGAATATCCCTTTGTTCAGTATATCAACCTCGCCGATGCAAGCGGCAAGCTTTTAGGGAGCGCCGTGCTCGACCCCCAGTATAAAGATTTATATGAACGCCTGCCGCTGGGCTTTGACTTTTCCGCGAGGGAATGGTTCACCGCGCCCATGAAAACCGGGAAACTTCATGTGACGGATATCTACCAATCTTCGTTCACCGGTAAACTCATCGTGTCGGTATCGGCTCCGGTCACGGCTGACGGGGATGAGATCAGCGGCGTTATCGGCGTGGACATCCGGCTTGACGAACTCCTGCGCCGGGCAGAAGACTTGGAGGAACAGAACGAGGACAGCGGCCGATAAACAAAGGTCCATCCCCTTGCCCCTGCCGGAAGCAAGGGGAACGAATCCGAATACACGCCCTCCAGCGGCCGCAACCCTCTGCGTTACCGGAACGGCTCGAATATGAACGGCGACATTCTCATTCCTTTTCCGCCGGGTTGCGTCGTCGGTGCGCTGCAGCGCCGGATTAAACGCTTCACTGTCGAATTTTTTCTGGACGACAGGCTCTGTTGCGCTCACACCAACAATTCCGGGAGCATGCTCGGCTTGATGCGCCAGGGCGCGCCTGTGCTTGTGTCACCCGCGATCGGCGGCAGGCGCAGGCTTGCCTATACAGTGGAAATGGTGGGTCTGCCGGGCTCCGGAAAAGACGGGAAAAATGCCTGGGCCGGAGTGAACACCTTGACGCCCAACCGTCTATTACTGGCGGCTTTTAAGGCCGGCAAACTTCCCTGGGCTGCCGGTTACACGCATTTTCAGGCTGAGGTCAGGCGCGGGCAGAGCCGTCTGGATGCCGTATTCAGCGCTCCCGGATTGCCTCGTCTGTGGGTGGAGTGCAAGAACGTTACCCTGGTGGAAGACGGTGTGGCGGTTTTCCCGGATGCGGCAAGCAAGCGGGGGCAGAAGCATTTGCGGGAGATGACGGATATCGCGGCTTCGGGCGAAAGAGCCGCCTTTTTCTATTGCGTGCAACGCCCTGATGCTCATTGCTTCAGCCCTGCCGACTACATCGATCCGCTCTATGCGGACTTGTTCCTCAAGGCGTTGGCAAGCGGGGTGGAGTCGCATCCCCATCACGCGCCGGTTGATTTACGGGGAGTGTCCCTTGGGGATGAGTTGCCCCTTGCTCCCATGCCATGAAAGACGTACATTGCGCAAGAGCGCTTTTTTGCAAGACAGGCCGACTGCCGCCTGCACGGCTTGAGCATTTTCACTTTGAAACGCTCCGTTCGGCGTAGCCTGCGAAAAAGAAGCTACTCGGGGCCATCCCGTCCCTCGCCCCTTCGGGGCGTGAAAGCGGGTGTTTTCACGCCCTATTCCGCTATCCCGCGGCAAGTAGCAACCTGTCTCACGGGCGCGCGGCGCTCGCGAAGCAATCGCTACGGGCAATTTCATTTAAACGGAGCCGGACTGCGGAAGATCCGGCCGTGACGAGAGATATATGACGCATACCGCCTTTGCCTGTGGCTGGGTCGCCTTGACGGGACCGCCAAATGCCGGGAAATCAACTCTGCTCAACCATTATCTGGGACAAAAAATTTCCATCGTCTCTCCCCGTCCGCAGACGACGCGCAACCAGATAACCGGCATTCTTTCCGACAGTGACGCCCAGGTTATTTTTATGGATACCCCAGGCGTGCATCAGTTGCGCGGCAAAATGAACCGCATGTTTTTGCAGTCCGCCTGGCAGGCCATGGAAAGCGCCGACGTGCTCGGCATTATTCTTGACGCCGATCTGTACGCCAGAAAACCGGAATATCTGGAAAAAGACATTGCCCCTCTGCGGGAGTCCGTTGCAGGAGAAACACGCCCTGTCTTCGTCATCGTCAACAAGGTTGACCTGTTGGGAGACAAATCCCGTTTGCTCCCGCTGCTAGAGACCCTGCATGCCTATTGGCCGGCGGCGGAGCTCTTTCCGGTTTCCGCCCTTACCGGCGAAGGGCTCGCTTCCTTGCTCGCCGCCGTGAAAAAAAAGCTGCCTCAGGGCAAGGCGCAGTTTCCCGACGATCAGCTTTCCACCCTGCCCATGCGTTTCATGGCCGCGGAAATCGTCAGGGAAAAGCTCTTTATCTCGCTACGGCAAGAGGTGCCGTACAGCACCGCCGTCGATATCGAATCATGGGAGGAGGACAGCGAGCGCGGGAGTGTCGCCATCCATGCCGTCATTTACGTGGGTCGGCCCAGTCATAAGGCCATGGTCATCGGCCATGCCGGGCGTAACATCAAACAGATGGGGCAGACCGCTCGTCAAGAAATCGCGGAATTGCTCGGTCTCAAAGTGCATCTGGAGCTTTGGGTGAAAGTCAAGGAAAATTGGAGTGAAGATGCCGCCTTTCTCCACAGTCTGGGGCTGGGGGCGCAATAAGGCTCGCCGGGACGCGGTGAGCGCATGTTCTTGAGAAAAACAAGCGAAGATCTATGAGTGTATTAACGCAACGTTTTGACGCCGTCTGCGAGCGAATCACCCGTGCGGCGGAGCGATCCGGCCGCTCGGCAGGCGCGGTCCGGCTTGTGGCGATATCCAAACTGCAGGGCGCGGACAGGGTGGCCGAATTGGCCAGCTATTGGGAAAAATTCGCAAAACCGGCGGGGATACCTGTTTTTGGCGAAAATTATGTACAGGAAGCCATGGCGAAAAAAGCCGAGGTAACGGCGAAGTTGCCGGAACTTTCCCTGGAATGGCATTTTACCGGACACATACAGAGCAGAAAAAGCCGGGACGTCGTAGGGGCGTTTGCACTTTTGCATGCTGTTGACAGCCTCGGGGTTGCGCAAGCCCTGGAAAAGGCATGGCAGAACAGGCTGCGGGAATCTCCCGCCGGATGGAGAGAGCCCCCACCATGTCCGCAGGCGGTACTGGCGCAGGTGAATATCGGCAGAGAGAGGCAAAAATCCGGCATCGATCCCGACCGCCTGGAAGAGCTGATTGTCGGTCTGGCAGGCATGAGCGCTTTGCGGGCGCAAGGTCTCATGTGCATACCGCCGCAGACGGAAAGTCTCGAGGCATCCCGTCCGTACTTCGCTTTGCTGCGACAATTACGAGACAGTGTAAGCAAAGCCTGCGGTGTGCCCTTGCCGCATCTTTCCATGGGCATGTCCGGCGATTTTGAGGCGGCTATTGAGGAAGGCGCCACCCTGGTGCGCATCGGCACGGCTATTTTTGGCGCAAGATTGTAACAATACCGTCTAAGCCCTTTCAATATAATGCCGATAATACGATGACAGGCAGTCATACGTACGCTATTACCTCTGCGGAGTTTCTCTATGGATTTAGCAACAATTCTCGGCATGATTGTTTCTTTCGGCCTGATCATGAGCGCTTTGATCGCGGGCGGAAATCCCTTGCTTTTTGTGGATGTCCCGTCCATGCTTATCGTGCTCGGCGGCACCCTTGGAGCCACACTGACGCATTACCCGTTGGGAACCGTCCTGAAAATAGGGACCGTCATCCGCAAGACCATGGTGAGCAAGATCCCCGCTTCCAACCTTATTATCGATCAGTTTATGGATTACGCCAACCGCGCCCGGCGTGAGGGCATCCTGGCCCTTGAACCCATTATCAAGGGCATTGACGATCCCTATCTGCGCAAAGGCTTGCAGCTGACTGTGGACGGCCTTGAGCCGGCCGCCATCCAGAATATTATGGAGACGGAAATAGGCAATATTGAAGGCCGGCACGAAGTCGGAGTCGAGCTTTTGAGCGCGTTGGCCGCCTATTCTCCCGCCCTGGGCATGATCGGCACGGTCATCGGCCTTGTGCAAATGCTCAAAACTATGGACGATCCCAGTACCATAGGCCCCTCCATGGCGATCGCCCTCATCACCACTTTTTACGGCGCCATTCTCGCCAATTTGGTCTTTTTGCCGCTGGTGGGCAAACTCAAACACCGTTCCAAGGAAGAAGTACTGATCATGGAAATGCAGATGGAGGGAGTGCTCGGCATATCGCGCGGCGAAAATCCCCGTATTATTATGGAAAAGTTGAACAGCTACCAGCCGCCCAAGGAACGCAAACAAGTCGGGTAACATCATGGCTCGACGTAAAAAAAACGATGGGGGAGGCGGCGATCCGGCGTGGCTGATTACCTTTTCGGATCTTATGACCCTGCTGCTCACGTTTTTCGTCCTGCTGCTGAGCATGTCGGTCATTGACGAGCGCAGCAAGCTGGTCGTGCTCGGCTCGGTAACCAAGCATTTTGGCATAGCCGACCGGGTTTTCAATCCCAAATCCGCGGAGAGCAGAAAAAGCATTCGCGAGCCCGGGGCCATGGCCTTGCCTCAGGACGATCTCGCGCCATTGCGGGACATGCTGTTTGAGGACGTGTCAAAGGACCTGAACTTCATGGAGAACAAGTATGTGCAGATACTGTCCATCAATGAACAGGTGCTCTTTGTTCCCGGCAGCACGCAATTGAGTCCCAGGGGAATAGTGTTGCTCGACAGGATTGTTCCCTATCTGCAGCGCATAGCCTATCCCCTGCTGGTGGCCGGACATACGGCGGCTCGCCGAGATGAGGAAGCATCGTACAGTGTGCCCAAACAGGCGGACGTGCCGGACAGCACATGGCAACTGTCGTTCCGCCGGGCCTTTTCAGTATACAGACACATGAAGGAACGGGGAATAGAGACCGGAAAGCTTTCTTTGGAAGCCTTCGGGCAGTTTCATCCCCGCTATACCAACAACCTCCCCGAAGAACGCCGGAAAAATCGTCGGGTGGATCTTGTGCTGGACAAACGCAATCTGGAATGGATCCGAAAGATTGAAGCATTGCACGAAAGCGATGAGATCAAAACGGAACATTATTACAAAGGCTTTAAATTTACCCTGACAATGCCGGGCGAAGGCGCGCCCAAAGGGAGACAGTGATGGCGCGCCGCAAAAAAAAACAGCAGCAGGAGGGAGCCGCCTGGCTGGTTACCTTTTCCGATCTCATGACCCTGCTGTTAACCTTTTTCGTCTTGCTGCTGAGCATGTCCAGCATGGATGTTCCGGTCATCACCCGCATAAGCGCCTATATGCGAAGCCTGTCGCCCCTCGACGAGAGCGGGGCGGGGAGGATTCCGGAACGTATCCAGATAGCGATAAAGATGCTCAAAGACCCTTACAATATTCTCAACAAAAAAAATCGCGTCAAAGATTTACTGTTTCCTCTGGATTTGCTGCCCAAAGAACTCTCCAGCAGCGATCTGGAAAACAATATCGCCATTCTTGAGCATCCTGAAGGCGTCGTCATTGTTTTGACGGAAGGATTGCTTTTTGCCAGGGGTTCGGCGGAACTTGACGCCACAGGCAAAAACTTGATAGCCGTGCTTACCCCCGTTATGCATTCAGTCAACGCGGACATTAATATCAGCGGGCATACGGACATCACGCCCACAACAGGCGTCGACAGTTACGATCTGTCGTTCATGCGCGCTTTGGCGGTGATGGAACAATTACTGCAAGTGAAAATGCCACCCGATCGCTTCTCCGTCAGCGGCTATGGCCCGGATAAACCCATGTATTCGAACGATACGGAAGAAGGCCAGACAAAAAACCGTCGGGTGGAAATTTTGGTAAAAACAACGCCACGCATGGGCGGCTATCTTTAGAGCCTTCTCATTTCATAATTCACTATGAAATGACTCTAACGCCGGACGAAAGTCCGGCGCGCCGCCACAAGCGACGTGAGCAAGCCGAAAACCGCGTTTTTCGGCGAAGCGATCCTCATACATAGGCCATTGGCCTATGTATGAAATCACTTGTAGACTCTCCATCCGGCGTAGTCCGCGAAAATAAACTTCGCCTGCGCCTCATGGGCGCGCGGCGCGCGAAACAATCGTCGCGAGAGCGATTGCAAAATGAAATTGCTCTAACTTCCCTGAACAGCAAAAGTTCTTATAAGGAGCGATGTACCATGGCGGACGAGCAAAAAAAAACGAGCAAGTTAAAGTGGATTCTCCTCATTATTCTGCTTTTGCTCATTGGCGGCGGCGCGGCCGGCGCATGGTTTCTATTTCTGCAAGATAAATTCATGCATGCGGGAGAAAGCGGGCAAAAAGTGGAGAAAGTCGAAACCAGAGCGACCAGACCTGTGGGAAGCACGGTTTCTCTCCCCGTATTTACGGTGAATCTTGCGGATCCTCTCGGGCAGCGTTTCATCAAAATCAACCTTGATGTTGAAGTGGCGGACTCAAAGGTGCTGTCGGAAATTACGCAGCAAAACGCCCGGATCCGCGACAGCCTTATCCTGCTCTTATCCAGTAAATCGTACGCCGATGTCGCGACCACGGAAAACAAACTGATGCTCAAGAGTGAAATTACCGATCGGCTCAACACCATTCTGGGCCCCGGCAAAATCTATCAGGTATTCATCACCGATATGGTGATTCAATAATGCTCCGTGAAATAATCGCTGTTCTACCGGGAACCCTGCCGCCGTTTGCGGCGTGTCCCGGAAAAAACCAATGCAATGCCCGTGATTGACACGATGCGTAAAAGGAAAAACAATGATAGCTAAAGATGACGATCAGGATACTCTTGCGGCGCAATGGGCCGCTTCCCTGGGTTCTGAAGAAGCGCCCGGCGAAGGAGACCCTCTGGCTGCGGAACTGGCGGCTTCCCTTGCCACGGATGAGCAGGTCAACCTGAAAAAGGAAAAGGAACAATCCCTTTTTTCTTCCCAGGCAAAGGTCGCTGCATTTCAGGATCTGACGGATGAGGCCAAGGCTCCCCGTCCTGAATCTAACAGAAGAGAGCTTGACTTTATTCTGGATATTCCTCTGGATGTTTCCGCCGAACTGGGCCGTACCCGGCTTTTGATCAATGAATTGCTGCAGCTTGGGCAGGGCTCGGTGGTCGAACTGAACAAGCTTGCCGGAGAACCCCTGGAGGTTTACGTTAACGGCAAAATGGTAGCTCGCGGCGAGGCGGTGGTCATCAACGAGAAATTCGGTATACGCCTTACCGATATCATCAGTCCCATTGAACGGGTCAAACAGTTGGGATAAGCGCCATGAACGGCAAAAAATGTCTCGGTGTCGCCGCAGGTGCCTGCCGACTGATATGCGCCATGTCTTTTTTGCTGGTGAACACCACGGCCTCGGCGACCCGGCAGAATGATCCCGCTCTGCCGCCTGTGAGCCTTCCCCCCGCCCCGTATGCAGCCGGTGGAAGCACCTCTTCCCCATCTCTTCCCGGTCTTTCCGGCTTCTCTCTTTCCTGGAGCGGCTATTTTGAGGCGCTGGCTGTAGTATGCTTCTCTCTGGCTCTGCTCTGGGCATTGCTATGGCTGATCAAGCGTCACAAGGGGAACGCCTTTTCCGGCACCTTGCCGGCCATGCGCGTGGAAAGTAGGCTGGCTCTCGGTCCTAAAAAATGGATTATCGTCGTGCGTTGTCTGGATCGCCGTCTGGTACTGGGGCTGACGGATGAGCGCATTTCGTTGCTGACGGAAATTTTTTTTGAAAGCGGCCAAGCGGAGAAAACGCAGGCTCCCTCTGATCCGCCAGCGCGGGCGAAAGTCGGCGCGACTCAAGATTCCGGCGAAGACGGCGCTTCTCTTGATCGGATATTCGCTTCCCTGCTGCGAACAGGCAAAGAAAGCGAAAATTCAGGGACATAGAGCATTTTCAAAGTGAAAATGCTCTGGCAACCGACAGCGTAAGCGTCGGCTCTCGTGCACGAGGAGTAGGCGAAACGTGTTTTCGCCGAGGGCGACGAGTGCAACGTTTCACAGTTAATCTGCTCTAGACTATTTTGTCATTGACAATCTGTTGAGATACAATGCTCATGCCTTGAGAAACTGGGCATGGCAAGGCGCGTGAGACTGGCCGTAGGCGAACTCCCCGCGACAAGAGTTTGCTGAAAAATCCTTGCCGCCGAATAGTTGTAGGCGGGATGTGCCCGCTGTTACGTAACTATTTGAAGCGTTAATTGCTGTAACTTGGATACAAGGGAGAGGTCAGGTGCGGAACGGATTGGCGGCGGTATTGGAACGGCCGGGCACAACCGGCGAAAAGGCCGTTTTTTTGCTGCTGGGAACGGCGTTCGCTTTCCTGTGGCTGTTTTTTTCTCCTGCGGCCCACGCGGCGCAAGACATCGTTATGCCCAACCTGCAGCTTTCCCTGTCAGGGGGGCAGACGGAACCGGAAAAAGTGGCTCTGGGTCTGGAGATTCTTCTCCTACTCACGGTGTTGTCCCTGGCTCCGGCCATCGTCCTGACCGTAACCAGCTTTACCCGCATCATCGTGGTGTTCCACTTTGTCCGCCAGGCACTGGGCCTGCAACAACTGCCTCCCAACCAGGTGCTCGCGAGTCTGGCTATTTTCATGACCGTGGCCATTATGATGCCCGTGGGCAAACGGATCAACGATGACGCGTTGCAACCCTACCTTGAGGAACGCATAAGCTTCTCGGAAGCGGTGAAAAAGGCGGAGACACCCCTGCGCGAGTTCATGTTCAAGCATACCCGGGAAAAAGACCTGTCCATCTTTTACAGCATCACAAAAATGGACAGGCCGGCCACCAAGGAGGACGTGCCTACCATCGCTCTTGCCGCCGCTTTTGTCATCAGCGAGCTCAAAACCGGATTCACCATAGGATTTATGCTCTATATTCCTTTTCTCATTCTTGATATGGTGATTTCAAGCATCCTGCTGGCCATGGGCATGATGATGCTGCCGCCCATGATGGTTTCCATGCCTTTCAAGCTGCTGCTTTTTGTCATGGTTGACGGCTGGACCCTGCTTGTGGGGTCTCTCGTCAACAGTTTCCTGTTATGAGAGTAAATGAGGGAGAAGCAAATGCCTGTTGCCGGGGGCATCTTCCCATACCTCCCCTTGTCCTGATCGCAACCGCAAAAGGATACGTCATGACGCCGGAATTTGTTGTGAGCTTTGCCCGTCAGGCCATTGAACTGACTTTGATGATTTCACTGCCGTTGTTGGGAGTCGGCTTGGGCGTGGGCTTGATTGTGAGCATTATTCAGGCCGCCACACAAATCCAGGAAGCCACCCTGGCCTTTGTGCCCAAGATTCTCGCCATGTTCCTGGCCCTACTCTTTTCCTTTCCTTGGATCATGGAGAAGCTTGTAACCTATACCCGCGACATTTTTTTAAATCTGCCCACATATATCCGTCTTGGCGGCGTGTGAGAGGAGCTTTCACGCGAAACCTCCAAAATGCGAAACATCGCCGGAGCCTTTGCCGGAACTAGCGTTTACTTGCAAAAGTAAACACTAGAAAACCCTGGAGGGTTTTAGGCCGCCGAAGGCGGTGTAAGTCGGCTGAAAACCATGTTTTTCAGCCGACGATCCTGCAAAAATATACTTGTAATTTTTGCAATTAGACACTAGGAAGTGTCGTCAATTGACTTTACTTTTATAGAGCTTTGTGGTATCTTCCCGAAAATACGGGAGGAAACATGCAGCCAGATCATCGCCGTCATGACATATCAGACAGAGTTTGGGAACTTTTGAAGCCTCACATGTCAGGCCGTGAAGGGGTTAGAGGCGTTACAGCCCGCGATAATCGCCTGTTTATTAATGCGGTGTTTTGGATTTTACGCACAGGCGCGCCCTGGAGAGATCTCCCTCCGGATTACGGAGATTGGAAAAATACACACCGC
>JAITHT010000033.1 GCA_031279825.1 Desulfovibrio sp.
TGAAGGGCGGGGTTTCTTTCCGGGGCGGAAAGCTCGGGAGGGGTAAAAACCCCTCCCGAGCGCGAGACGCGAAGCCATGAAGGGCTTCGCTGCCGCATTTGGGTATCACAACTCGCGGAAATTTTGGACTTTTTTATTACTCCTTCGCCGGACAGCAATGCCTTTGCTCCCGTATTTCGGCAATTGTCGTCTTTTCAATTTTTTTATTGAAAGAGAGGTAAATTGCGGGTAATAAAAAAGGCGGTTCCATAGTTACTAGACGTCATTTCATAATTCACTATGCAATGACTTCTAACGCCGGACGAAAGTCCGGCGCGCCGCCACAAGCGGCGTGAGCAAGCCGAAAACCGCGTTTTTCGGCGAAGCGATCCTCATACATAGGCCATTGGCTTATGTATGAAATCACTTGTAGAGCAGATCAGCTTTGAAATGTTGCGCTCGTCGCACTCGGCGAAAATAAGTTTCGCCTGTTCCTCGTGCACGTAACCGGCGCTTGCGCTGCCGGTTAACGAGCATAAGTGACAATGCTCTCAACGATTATCGGCTGTTTTTGCCCTGTTTGGGGCAAGGGGCAGGCATTTTTACATACGTTGCGCAGGGTTTTCAATGCGCCCGCCAGTCAGGTGTCCCCAATCAGGGGGGCTCCGAGGCTTTGCTGTTGTTTGATGGCGGCCAGCCCCCGCCGTTTTATCCGCAACGCGGGAATGAACAGAGAGAGGCCGCTGTGGACGCCGATAATGAAACCTTGAGCGCGAGTGCCGCCGGGATGCTTCTGTCCACTTTGCTATCGCCGAAAAAAGACGCTATGGCGACGCAATGGATTGCTATTGTGCACGGAACCTATCCTTTCGATACAACGGGATTTCTGCGCACGCGCAGGGATAGGTTCGCCAATCCTGTGGGGCATCGCACTGAGGAGGCGGCCAAACTCCTAGTGGACGCGTTGTTTGCCGATCGTCTTGACGAAGACTCCCTCAGAAGTGCTGTGGATGAACTCATCCGCGTGCGGGCCGTGCAGGATTTTTCTCCCGAAATCGCGGTGGGCGTTATTTTTGCTCTTAAGGATATCGTGCGCCGGATGGTCGGCGATTCCGGCAGGACGGCGGAGGTCATGCCGGCGCTTCTGATGCTGGAATCGCGCATTGACGCGGTGGCGCTTATGGCCTTCGGCGCGTACGCCCGATTCCGGGAAACCCTGCATATGATGAAGGTGGACGAGTTCAAACGGCTCAATTCTCAACTTTTACGGCTGGCTGAACATAGCGCCGCAAAGGCGAATGAGACGGATGCCAATAACTGATAGCCAAGCAGCGAGGTAAGGAATGTTCGTTTCACTTCTGGCAGTCATCGGACTCGGTGGCATCGGCTGGCTGATCGCGCCATACGCGCCGTATCTTTTCGGTGTGATTCTGCCGTTAGCCGCCATACTGGTATTTCTCTCCGGCGTTGTCTGGCGGATCAAGAACTGGGGAAATTCGCCGGTACCCTTCAGAATTCCCACAACGGGCGGGCAGCAGCGCTCCCTGGACTGGATCAAGCCGGCGCGTCTGGATTCTCCCTTCAGCCGGGCCGCCACAGCGTGGCGTATGCTCCTTGAGGTGCTCCTGTTTCGCTCCCTGTTCCGCAACACCAAGGCCGAATTCAAAGACGGCTCCCGGCTGGTCTACTGGTCATCAAAATGGCTGTGGCTGTTCGCCTTGGTTTTTCATTACTGTTTTCTGACCATTGCCGTCAGGCATCTGCGTTTTTTTACAGAGCCGGTGCCTTTCGGCGTCGGTCTGCTGGAAACCCTTGACGGACTCATGCAAATCGGCGTGCCCCGCTTTTACATGACGGACGCCCTCATTGTCGCCGCTCTGCTTTTTTTGCTCTGCCGCCGTTTGTTCGATCAAAAAATCCGCTATATATCACTGCCCGGCGATTACTTTCCGCTTTTTCTCCTGCTTCTCCTCGTGGGTAGCGGCATCTGCATGCGCTACCTCGGTAAGGCGGATATCGCCAGCGTCAAGGCTTTCACCATGGGTTTGGCAACGTTTGCTCCCATAAGTCCCGCAGGTCTGCCCTCCATTTTCTTCATTCACCTGCTGTCCGTCACGACTCTGCTGATGTATTTCCCCTTCAGCAAACTTATGCATATGGGGGGGGTATTTCTTTCGCCAACGCGCAATCAGCCCAATAATTCACGGGCAGTGCGCCATGAAAATCCTTGGAATCCTCCAAAAAAATACCATACCTACGCCGAATATGAGGATGATTTCCGGGATCTCATGGATGAGGCGGGTCTGCCTCTTGAAATCACCCCTGAACAAGCCGCTGCCGCCGCTGCCAAGGAGTAGCCATGTCCAAGCTGCCTGATGCAAAAATGCTGGCCAGAAGCATACAGTATGCCTTTCCTTCGGCCCCTTGGATGAAGACGAAACCGGTATTCAACCCCGGCTCATTCTGTTATCCGGCCAAGGAAGAAACCATGGCCGGTCTGGGCATGCCCAATCCGCATACCTGGAATCCTGCCGAGGAAGACTGGAAACTTCCTCCCGACTGGGAAGACATTATTTATACCGCGCTCAAAGATCGCCTGGAGAAATACCGCTCGCTCAAGGTGTTCATGGATATTTGCGTGCGTTGCGGCACCTGCGCCGATAAATGTCATTTCTTTCTGGGCACGGGAGATCCGAAAAACATGCCCGTGCTGCGCGCCGAGCTTATCCGCTCCGTGTATCGCCGGGATTTCACCACCGCGGGCAGACTGCTGGGCAAGATTGCGGGCGGACGTAAGCTTGACGCGGCCATCATCAAGGAATGGTTCTATTATTTTTATCAATGTACGGAATGCCGCCGCTGTTCCCTGTTCTGTCCCTACGGCATTGATACGGCGGAAATCACTATGATTGCCCGTGAACTGCTGCACGAACTCGGACTCGGCATCCACTGGATTATGGACCCGGTGTCCAACTGCAACCGCACGGGCAATCATCTGGGCATACAGCCGCACGCCTTTAAAGAAATAGTGGAATTTCTCTGCGAGGATATTGAAACCGTTACCGGCATCAAAATCAAACCGCCTTTCAACGAAAAGGGGCACGAGATCCTGTTTATCACTCCCTCGGGCGATGTGTTCGCGGAGCCGGGCATTTATACCTTTATGGGATACCTGATGCTCTTTCATGAAATAGGCTTGGACTACACCCTGTCCACCTACGCTTCTGAAGGCGGCAACTTCGGCTCATTCACCTCGGCGGCTATGATGAAAAAGCTCAACGCCAAAATGTACGCGGAAGCCGAGCGTCTGGGCGTCAAATGGATTCTCGGCGGCGAATGCGGCCATATGTGGCGCGTGGTGCACCAGTATATGGATACCATGAACGGCCCGACCCCCACCTGTATGGCCACGCCGAAAAGCCCCATTACGGGTACGATGTTTCATAATGCCGCTTCCACCAAAATGGTCCATATTACGGAATTTACCGCGGATCTTATCAAACACAATAAAATCACACTTGATCCCAGCCGTAACGATCATCTGACAGTGACCTTTCATGACTCCTGCAATCCCGCCAGGGGCATGGGCTTGCTCGAAGAGCCGCGAGCCGTCATCAAGGCCGCGTGCAACAACTTTGTGGAAATGCCTGAAAACACCATCCGTGAGCAGACCTTTTGTTGCGGCGGCGGTTCCGGCCTGAACACGGAGGAGATTATGGAACTGCGCATGCGCGGCGGCCTGCCCCGGGGCAATGCTCTGCGCTACGTGCAGGAGCGGCGCGGCGTGAATACCATGGCCTGTATCTGCGCCATAGACCGGGCCACTCTGCCTCCTCTGGCCAACTACTGGGCGCCCGGCGTCACCGTGACCGGCACCCATGAACTGGTGGCCAACGCCCTGGTGATGCGCGGCGAGAGCAAACGCACCATGAACTTGCGTCAGGAAGACCTGCCCGGCGTCGAGGAGGATGAATAACCATGTATAACGCCAAGTATATAGCGCCGGGGATACTGATTTTTCTGGCGCTGTTCACCCTGCCCTTCTGGTATAATTTCGGCGCGCCCAAGTATGAACGGCCGGCCCTGGCTCTGCCCGTGACGAAAACAGACTGTATAGAGCCGCGTGACGTCATGGCGGCCACGCATATGCAACTGCTCGACACCTGGCGCGATATGGCCCTGCGCCAGGGAAAACGCGTATATGTCTCCTCCGGCGACAAGGAATGGACCATCAGCTTGCAGAATACCTGTATGACCTGTCACGTCAACAAGGCGGAGTTCTGCGACAAATGCCATAATTCCAACAGCGTCAGTCCCTATTGCTGGGATTGCCATGTTGAGCCGAGGGGGAACAAGTAATGAAAAACTCCAGACGCCGATTTTTGAAAATAGCGGGCCTTTCTTTTCTTGGCCTTGCCGGAAGCCGTATGCTGCCTTCCTCCTCGGCGGAGGCGGCGACCGCCCCCGCCGAGGAGCGGCCCGTGTACCGGAACGGGGAACGCGCTTTTAACGCCAGGCATTGGGGTATGGTCATCAACACGCGCGCGTTCGATAACGCGGAAATCTTCGCCGCCGTTATCAGCGCCTGCCACAAATACCACAATGTGCCGGATATCGCCTCCAAGCAGGAAGTCAAATGGATCTGGAAAGCCGGATATCATGAGACATTTACGGATCAACTGGATAATTATCCTGCCAAAAGTGTGGTTGAACGCCACTATCCGCTGCTGTGCAATCATTGCGTCAATCCAGCCTGCGTCCGGGTCTGCCCCACGCAGGCCACGTTCCGGCGTTCGGACGGCATAGTGGCCATGGATTACCATCGTTGCATCGGTTGTCGCTACTGTATGGCGGGTTGTCCTTTCGGCGCCCGCAGTTTCAACTTTCGAGATCCCCGTCCCTTTGTGGCCGACGTCAACTCCGCCTTCCCCACGCGCATGCGCGGCGTGGTGGAAAAATGTACCTTTTGCTCCGAACTGTTGGCTGTCGGTGAAATGCCCCTGTGCGTCAAGGCCTCTAACGGCACCATCGCCTTCGGCGACTTAAGCGATCCCAACTCCAAAGTACGCAAACTCCTGGCTGAGAACTTCACCCTGCGCCGCAAACCCACCCTGGGGACGGAACCCAGCGTGTACTACATTATTTAAGGAGCCGGCCATGATAGAAAAAGTGCTGAAAGGCCCCATATCTTTCTACGCCTGGCTCGCCGTCCTGGGCGGCGTGATTTCCCTGGGCGCCATGGTGTATCTGCTCCAGCTTTTTCTGGGGCTGCGTATTACGGATCTTTCCCGCGATGTGTCCTGGGGTTTTTATATCGCCCAGTTCACCTACCTGGTCGGCGTGGCGGCCTCGGCGGTCATGCTGGTCCTGCCCGCATACTTCCATCATTACAAACAGTTTAAAAAAATGATTATCCTGGGTGAATTCATGGCCATCGCCGCGGTGGTCATGTGTATGCTCTTCATCGTGGTGGACATGGGGCAGCCGCAGCGGGTACTCAATGTGATCCTGCACCCCACGCCTAATTCCATTATGTTCTGGGACATGACGGTGTTGACGGGCTATCTGCTGCTTAATGTCGTCATCGGCTGGGTAACCCTTGAGGCGGAACGGCATCAGGTTGACCCTCCCAAGTGGATCAAATTCTTCATCTATCTTTCCGTTTTCTGGGCCTTTTCCATTCATACGGTCACGGCTTTTCTCTATGCCGGCATACCCGGCCGCCACTATTGGCTCACGGCCATCATGGCGGCCCGTTTCCTGGCCTCGGCCTTTTGCTCCGGCCCGGCCATACTGCTGCTGCTGGCCTTTCTGCTCAAGCGCATCACCGGCTTTGAACCCGGCAAGGATGCCGTGCGGACCCTCTCCAAGATCATCGCCTATGCCATGGGTATCAACGTGTTCTTTTACGCCCTGGAAGTATTCACTGCCTTTTACAGTCAAATTCCCGGCCATATGCACCCCATGGTGGCGCTTTTTTCCGGTCACGACGGGCACTCCCTCTGGGTGAATGCGTGGATGTGGACGGCGGCCGTCCTCGCTTTGGTCAGCCTGCTGCTCATGGCCCTGCCTTCCACGCGGGACAACGAGCAGCTTCTGCCCTTCACTCTGGCCATATTGGTGCTCGCCACCTGGATCGACAAGGGGCTGGGCATGCTCATCGGCGGCTTTACCCCCAACACCTTTGAGCAAATCACCGTATACAGTCCCAGTATAGCGGAATTGACCATCGGCCTCGGTATTTACGCCATAGGCGCGTTGATCCTTTCCCTGCTTTGGAAAATCGCCCTGGACGTGAAACGCGAAGCCGGGACGTTCTGAACGAACGTGAAGAAAAGGGGGCAGGACACGTTCTCCCGCCCCCTTCTTTGCCGTATCTTTCCGTACGCCTTCTCAATCGGCGCGGCTCCTTTCAATGGGAACAGCGCGAGAGGCGTCAACTCTGCAAAATCCCTTCTTCCCTCTTTGCAACCCTGCTTTTTACAGTGTATTATTGCAAAATTTTACGGACTGGTGACATAAACGACGCGCGGAGTATGCCGCAGGAAATACGCGGTAGCGTTGCGGCCGGCGAATACAATCACGGGACGCAAGCGTTTGGAAATGAGAGCAATGTCACAATGACATTGCTCTCGCGGCGCGGAAGGTGGCGGGGGCTCCTCCCTGCTGTTTTTCTTTTCCTGCCCTTTTTGACAGAGGGGCAATTCTCAAAAAGTAAGGAGATTGTCCGTGAGCGACGTTCAAGCCCTGCTCCAGGAACTCATAAAAGAACGAGACTGGAAGCGAGTCAGGCAGGAGCTCAACTCTATTGAGCCCGTCCATATAGCCGAGCTTATTGAAACGCTGCCGAAGGCGGATCGGATTGTCGCCTTTCGTCTGTTGCCGCGCCAATCGTCCATAGAAACCTTCTCTCATCTTTCCCACAGCGATCAGGGAGCCATTATTGAAGGGCTGGCCGCCAACATCAGTCAGGTGACGCATCTGCTCAATGATTTGGACCCCGACGACAGGACGGCTTTTTTCGAGGAGTTGCCCGGCGAGGTAAGCCAGCGCCTGGTACAGATGCTTTCGGCCGAAGAGAGGGAAATTACCACGCAGTTGCTGGGATACCCCAAGTACAGCATCGGGCGCCTGATGACGCCGGAATATGTGGCGGTCCGGCCTTCGTTCACGGTACAGCAAGCGCTTGACCATATTCGCAAATTCGGCCACGATTCAGAAACGCTCAATGTCGTCTATGTTGTGGATAACCATTGGAAATTGCTTGATGACATAAGAATTAAAGAAATCATTCTGGCGTCCCCTGAACAGAACATCGCCGATTTGTGCGATAATCGCTGCGTCTCTCTGAGCGCCCACGACGATCAGGAAATTGCCGTCAAAATATTCCAGGATCACGACAGGGTCGCTCTGCCGGTGACCGACACCGACGGCGTTCTGGTGGGTATCGTTACCGTTGACGATGTCATGGACGTGGTGGAAGAAGAACATACCGAAGATTTCCAGAAATTCGGGGGAACGGAAGGGCTGGATTTGTCGTACACCAAGACGCCACTGTTCGAGATGGTGAAAAAACGCGCGTGGTGGCTCGTCATTCTTTTTTTCAGCGAAATGTTGACCGCTTCCGCCATGGGACATTTTGAGGATGAAATAGCCAAAGCCGTTGTTCTCGCCCTGTTCGTTCCCCTGATTATTTCCAGCGGCGGCAATTCCGGCTCGCAGGCCGCCAGCCTGATCATCCGCGCTCTTGCCCTCGGCGAGTTGCATATCAAAAGCTGGTGCTACGTGTTGGGTAAGGAACTTTGTTCCGGGCTGTTTCTGGGCGCGATATTGGGGGTTATCGGCTTTATACGCATTTTTATCTGGCAGCAGGCGGGACTCTACGATTATGGCGAATATTGGCTGTGGATAGGCGCAAGCGTCTCCGTCTCTCTCATTTTTGTCGTCTTGTGGGGCACGACGGCCGGCGCCATGATTCCCTGTCTGCTGAAAAAAATGGGCTTGGATCCGGCTACGGCTTCCGCGCCTTTTGTGGCGACCCTCGTCGACGTTACCGGATTGATCATTTATTTTTCGATCGCCGCCCTGCTGTTGGGCGGTAAATTGCTGTAACGCCGCGTCATGCCCGGCGTGCGGCGCATCCCTTGTAGCTGGACGGCGACTGCCGCGCCGTGGTGTTTGTGAACATTTCCGCCCTCTTTATCGCGCGCCCTGTGGGCACGACCCTGCTTACCCTGGCGGTGGCTCTGGTGGGTATCGTCGCCTATGTCCTGCTGCCGGTGTCGCCTTTGCCTCAGGTGGATTTTCCCACTATCCGGGTACAGGCGACTCTGCCCGGTGCCAGCCCGGAAACCATGGCCGCCACGGTGGCTACCCCTCTTGAGCGCATGCTCGGCCGTATCGCGGGAATTTCGGAGATGACTTCGCAAAGCAGCATGGGAAGCGCCGGTATTGCCTTGCAGTTCGATCTCAGCCGCAACATTGACGGCGCGGCCCGGGATGTTCAGGCGGCCATTAATGCGGCTAGAGCCGTTTTGCCCACTCTGCCGCGCAATCCCGGCTACAGAAAGATGAACCCGGCCGATGCGCCTGTCATGGTTATCGGCTTGAGTTCAAGCTCTCTGCCTCTGGGCGATCTCTATGATCTGGCCTCCACCGTATTCAGCCAGAAACTGTCTCAGGTCTTCGGCGTCGGCCAGGTGACTGTGGGCGGCAGCGCACTGCCCGCTGTCCGCGTTGAAGTGAATCCCGGGTTTCTGCATAATAAGGGGCTTTCCCTGGAGAAGATCCGCGCGACCTTGGCCGGTGCCAGCGTCAACAGCCCCAAAGGCATGCTCGATAATGGAGAACGGCAATGGTTTGTAGGCGCCAATGATCAACTGCGCAAGGCAGCCGACTTTGCCCCTCTGCTTATTCGTTCTCACGACGGGGCATTTTTACGCCTTGCGGATGTAGCCGAGGTGCGCGACAGCGTCGAGGATATAAGAAACAGCGGGTATGCCAACGGCAATCCAGCCATCCTCCTGATTATTTATAAGCAGCCCGGCGCGAATATTATCGAAACCGTGCGCAACATCCGAAGCGCCTTGCCCACCTTGCGCGCCTGGATGCCGGAAAACACCGATCTGACGATCATCATGGACCGTTCCCCTTCTATCACGGCTTCGCTCCGCGAGGTGGAGCAGACCCTGATCATCGCTATGGCTCTCGTGGTGTTGGTGGTTTTTCTTTTCTTGCGCAACGGGAGGGCTACCTATATTCCGGCCGTAGCCGTGCCCGTTTCCTTGCTCGGCACCTTCGGGATCATGTATCTGTTCGACTACAGCCTGAATCATCTTTCCCTTATGGCGCTTACCATCGCCACCGGCTTTGTGGTGGACGACGCTATTGTGGTCACGGAAAATATCGTCCGCCATATAGAAAACGGCGTTTCTCCTCAGGAAGCCGCCTTACTCGGCAGCAGGGAAGTCGTTTTTACCATTATTTCCATCAGCCTTTCTTTGGTGGCTATTTTTATCCCTATTTTGGGCATGGGGGGCATTGTAGGCCGGCTGTTCAGGGAATTTGCCGTTACCCTGTCCGCTGCCGTACTGGTTTCTTTGGCGGTTTCTCTCATAACCACGCCTATGATGTGCTCCCGTCTCCTGCGACCGGAAGCGTCCGTCCGCGCCGATTCCGGCCGCTTCGCCTCTGCCGGCGGCTATTCCGCGAAGGGTGCCGCCCGTCTGTACGCCTGTCTGCTGCGCTTCTGGACGGATGCTGTGGACTGCATCCATGAAGGATACGCCCGTACCCTGCCTATTGTCCTGCGCCATAGAATGCTTACGCTGCTGGTCCTGTTCATGACCATCGGTTTCAATCTCTATCTTTATGTTATTGTGCCCAAAGGTTTTTTCCCCCAGCAGGATGTGGGGCAGATATTCGGTATGATCCGGGCGGACCAGGGCATTTCGTTTCAAACTATGCGGCGCAAGCTTGTGGCCCTGATGGAGGAGGTAAGGAGGCATCCGGCAGTGGCGGCTGTAGGTGGATTTACCGGCGGCTCCCAACGCAATTCCGGCATGGTTTTCATCAGCCTTAAATCCCTGTCTGAACGCGGGCAGAGTATGGAGAGCGTCATAGGGCAATTGCGCGGCAGATTGTCCAAAATTCCCGGTTGCGAACTCGTTCTCAACCCGGTACAGGATTTGCGTATGGGCGGCAGACAAACGAGGGCGGCTTACCAGTATACTCTGCAAAGCGACGATCTGGAACTCCTGCGCTCCTGGACGCCCCGTATCGCCTCGGCTTTTGAGAAAATTTCCGGCATGGTTGACGTCAATTCCGATCAGGAAACACGGGGATTACAGACGAGCGTTGTCGTGAACAGAGATACCCTCGCCCGCTTCGGCGTCACCCAAAGGAGGGTGGATGTAGCCCTGGGGTTGGCTTTCGGGCAAAGTTTCGCTGCAACCATCTATACCGGCGGCAATCAGTACCATGTAGTTATGAGCTACGAGCCTGAATATCTTGAGAGTCCGCAAAGCCTTTACCAGGTATACGTTCCCGGCATTGATCCGGCGATTGTCTCCGCCGTATCCGCTGCCGGTGCCGGTGCCGGTATGGGGGGCAACTCCGCCAGTTCCCTGTTCTCGAACGATCAAACGGACATGTCCGAGGAGACCCTTGTTCCCATTGCCGCTTTTTCCACTTTTGAACCTTCGTTGACCGCGCTTTCCGTCGCTCACCAAGGGCAATTCACGGCCAGCACCATTTCTTTCAATCTTCAGCCGGGGAATTCCCTTTCCGGGATACAAGCCCGCATTGACGAAGCCCTTTTTTCTCTGGGTGTGCCCGAAGCGATACTCGGCGGCTTTCAGGGCACGGCCAGAGCCTTCGCTTCCACTATGCGGGATCAGGGGATGCTGATCCTCACCTCCTTGGTCATTCTTTACGTCGTGCTCGGCGTCCTCTATGAAAGCCTTATCCATCCCCTGACCATTCTGTCCACCCTTCCGTCAGCCGGAGTAGGCGCCATTCTCGGGCTTATGATTTTTGGCGCGGAATTCACCGTTATTGCGTTTATCGGAGTATTGCTGCTTTGCGGCATTGTCAAAAAGAACGCCATCATGATGATTGATTTCGCCATAGAACTTCGACGTAACGAGGGCCTTGACGCGACGGACGCCATCCACAAAGCCTGCCTGCTTCGTTTTCGGCCTATTATGATGACCACCATGGCCGCTGTAGGCGGCGCCCTGCCCTTGACCTTCGGCTCCGGAAACGGTGCCGAATTGCGTACGCCTCTCGGCATAACCATTGTGGGCGGCCTCCTCGTCAGCCAGTTGCTTACCCTATATACCACTCCCGTCGTCTATATTTATCTGGATCGTTTTTCACGTGGGCGATCCGCCCGTTTACAGGAACTGTCATGAAAATTGCCGTACTGGGAAATCAGGCCAGAGCCATGACGAATTTTTGGAGCGTGTTACTGCGTCGGATGATTGCAGCCGGACACGAGGCGCTCTGCCTTGTGCCTGAAACCGGTGCCGGAGAAGAGGAGGTCTGGGAAGAGTCCCTGGCTGGCCTTGGAGCGCGCCTTGTACGCTATCCCCTTGATCGTAAGGGACTGCATCCCTTGCGCGATGCCGTGACGCTGCTGTCTTTGTGGAGAATTTTCAGGCGCGAACGGCCGGACGTCTTGTTTGCCTATACCATCAAGCCCGTTATCTACGGCGCGACGGCCGCGGCTTTGGCAGGCGTTCCTTCCCGCGACGGCAGGCATGTGATGATTACCGGCCTGGGCTATATGTTCGAAGGCGACAGCCCGGTAAAGAAGCTTCTTTTGCAGGTGGCCCGCATTCTCTACCGCTTTGCTCTCGGACATGCCGGCGCGGTCTATTTTCAAAACGACGACGACAGGCGGCTATTTGAACGCTTATGCATACTTCCGCATTCGATAGCGGTGCGGCAAAGCAAAGGCACAGGCGTTGACGTCCACCACTTTACAACGCATGAGCCGCCTGCGGAGCCGCCGATTATTCTGTTCGTGGGACGCCTTCTGGAAGCTAAGGGATTGCGGGAACTTGCCCAGGCCGCTGCTTTGGTCAGGACGGAATATCCGCAGGTCCGCTTTCAGCTTTTAGGCCCGGCGGAAACCGGTCCCGGCGCGGTGCCCCTTGAACAGGTGCGGGAGTGGGAGGAACAAGGTCTGGTGGAATATTTGGGAGAGACTCAGGAGGTACGCCCTTATCTTGAACGGGCAAGCGCGGTTATATTGCCGTCCTGGCGAGAAGGCGCCCCTTGTTCTTTGATGGAAGCCATGAGTATGGGGCGGGCGGTAATTGCCGCTGATGCGCCGGGATCGCGCGAGGTGGTGCGCGACGGCGTTAACGGATTTCTTACTCCGGTGCGTGATGCGCGAGGGCTTGCCAATGCTGTGAATCGGTTTATTATGGAACCCGCTTTGGCAAGGCGCATGGGCGCCGCCGGGCGCGCCCTTATGGAAGAGGAATTCAGCGCCGAGAGCGTGGCATGCGAGCTTTTACGCTCCATGGGAGCGCAAGACGTTGTACATTCAAAGGCATCAATCCCGGGACAGCTTTTGTGAACAGTAACCGGCTCATTATTTTCCGCCTGCTTGATCTGGCCTGTATTCTGACTGCCCTCAAGATAAGTTCCGGCATCATGCTTCCGGATTTTTTAGAAATTTTTTCTGATTATACGGGAGCTTCCACCTTTACGGTGATTATCATGCTCCTGTCCTTTTACATGTTGGACTGCTACGCCGTGGGGCGCGAAGAGCTCAGGGACAGCATCGTGCGCGTTGTCGTGGCTCTGGCCATAGGCGTCATTGCCGCGGGCTTCACCTTTTATTCTTTTGAGCACTGGCGTTTCCCGCGTATCATGTTCGTAGTGCAGATGCTCGTTAACTTGGGGCTGTCGCTGGGGTGGCGTTCTTTGTATTTTTGGTTCAGCCGCCGTTATGTGCCCATGCCGGAAAAAGTTATTTTCATCGGCGCGGGCATGGAGGAACGGGCTCGGCGCGTATTAAGCGAATACCAGCCCGAGGCGCAGATTTTCGGTTATGTGGGAGAAGCGGGGGCGGATATTGCCGGTGCAGGGCCGTGCCTTGGTCCTGCAGATCGCATTTTTTCGATCATAGAAAGATACAGACCCACCAGGGTGATCGTGCTGGACAGTTTCTATCTGGACCAGAACATCGCCCACGGCCTGTTTGCCGCCAAGTTGCGCGGCCTGAAAGTTGACGACATGCGCGGCCTGTACGAACGCCTGGCCTCCCGTTTGCCTGTGGATCTCATTGGAGACGAATGGCTGCTGTTGGAAAACGGTTTCAACATCAACCCCGCTGAATCGTTGGGCCGCTTCAAACGGGCCTTTGACGTCTGTTTTGCGTCGACTCTTCTGCTTGTTACGTCTCCGCTCCTTTTGCTGGTCGTGCTCTGCGTGCGCCTGGAATCGCCCGGTCCAGTCGTATACCGGCAAAAACGCGTGGGTTTGCGCGGTGAGGAATTCACGCTGTACAAAGTCCGTTCCATGCGCAGGGATGCGGAAAAAAACGGGGCGGTCTGGGCCAGTAAAGACGATCCCAGGGTAACCAGAGTGGGAAAATGCATCCGCAAAACGCGCCTTGACGAACTACCCCAACTCATCAATGTGCTGAAGGGCGATATGAGCGTTATCGGCCCTCGTCCGGAACGTATGGATTTCGTCAAGGAACTAGTGAAGAAACTTCCCTATTATGATGTGCGTCATAGCGTCAGACCCGGCATCACCGGCTGGGCGCAAGTGTGCTACCCCTACGGCGCGTCCCTTGAAGACTCCCGGCTGAAGCTGGAGTATGATCTTTTTTATATCAAGCATTTGTCCGTTTTATTGGAAGTTAAAATTCTACTCAGGACCATAGGCGTTATTCTCTTTCCCAAAGGCGCCCGTTAGGTATAGAGTGTCAACGTGTTGTTCGCCGTTAGTTTCTTATGAAGCAGAGAAACTCCATTCCTTATTAACTCATTTTTCTGAGAGGGAATTATAATGCTACGAAAACTTGTATTGTTCACCATTGCGGGGGCAGCATCGCTCTACGCTCTGCGCGTTCCGGAAACTGCTCTGTCCGCAGAAAGCCCTCCTCCGTCCATGGCCAAATTTCAGGCAGTGGGCGAGTTGGTGCGAGACAAGTGTATGACCTGTCATACCAGGGATTATGCTCTTCCTTTTTATTCCAATATTCCGGGCATCAGGCACGTCATCGAGCAGGACTACAAAGATGGTCTGCGGGCCATGAACCTGGGGGATGAGTTTGGTGAAACGACCCTGAAGAAACCGGTCAACGAATCCACTCTGGCTAAAATGGAATGGGTGATGATCAACGAGACCATGCCTCCGACAAAGTTTGCTCTGGTGCACTGGGGCAGCACATTTTCCTCCCAGCAGAGATCGCTTGTTCTGGACTGGGTGAAATCATCCCGGGCCGCGCATTACGCCACCGGCACGGCCAGTGCGGCCAGAAGCAACGAACCGGTGCAGCCCCTGCCGGCTTCTTTGCCGGTTAACCCCGCCAAGGCTGCTCTGGGGCAAAAGCTCTTTAACGACAAGCGGCTCTCCGGGGACAATACCGTCTCCTGCGCTTCCTGTCATGCCCTGACAAAAGGAGGTGGGGACGGACAGCGTTTTGCCGAAGGGGTGCGCAAACAATTTGGCGACATCAATGCCCCTACGGTGTTCAACGCCATGTGCAACATCAGGCAATTCTGGAACGGGCGGGCGGCGGATCTGCAGGAGCAGGCGGGAGGGCCTCCCTTTAACCCTGTGGAAATGGACAGCAAAAACTGGGAGGAGGTCATCGCCAAATTAAGCGGCGATGCAGCGCTCGCCCAGGAATTCCTTGCCGTGTATCCTGTTGCCCGGCATGGGGGAGGCTGGAGCGGGAACAATATCACGGACGCCATCGCCGAATATGAAAAAACCCTGATCACGCCTGACAGCCGCTTTGACAAATGGCTCAAAGGCGACGACAAGGCTATCAGCGGAACGGAGTTGGAAGGCTACAGGCGTTTCAAGGTATACCGTTGTTCTTCCTGTCATGTGGGTAAGGCATTGGGAGGGCAGTCCTTTGAATATATGGATTTGAAGAAGGACTATTTTACGGACCGTAAGGGGCCGCCTCTGGGGTCTGACGAAGGATTAAAGAGTTTTACGGGCAAAGAGCAGGACCTGCATAAATTCAAGGTCCCCAATCTGCGCAATGTGGAGCTGACAGCGCCGTACTTGCACGACGGTACGGCAACCAGCCTGGACGAGACCGTCAGGATTATGGGGACCTATCTCTCCGGCATGGAAGTGCCGGAACATGATCGCAAGCTCATTGCGGCATTCCTGCGTACCCTGACGGGTGAGTTTCAGGGCAAGAGGGTAGAAGGCGAGGCTGTCCCCTTCTGAAGAAAGCGCGCATGAGGGCATTTTCACTGTGAAAATGCTCTCATGCCGGCAACGTAAGCGCTGATTTGTGCGCACGAGGAGTAGGCGAAACCTGTTTTCACCGAGGGCGACGAGTGCAGCGTTTCAAAGTTAATCTGCTCTAGTGTTGCGTCCTTGAAATAAATACATATAATGGACTCCAGACAAGGAGTTTGTTATGCG
Source organism: Desulfovibrio sp. (assembly GCA_031279825.1). Lineage (GTDB taxonomy): Bacteria > Desulfobacterota > Desulfovibrionia > Desulfovibrionales > Desulfovibrionaceae > Frigididesulfovibrio. Next base: position 15,616 of record JAITHT010000033.1, read on the forward strand.
GCCATGTATCCGAGTTGCATTGACCGAAGAGCAGGGATCCACTCTGAAAATGTGGGCAAACTCAGGAAAAACAGAACAGCGCCC
>JAITHT010000004.1 GCA_031279825.1 Desulfovibrio sp.
ATTCTTCACGTTTTGTCGCACGCTTGCGAAGGCCGTATTAGACGTCGCTGAAGCCGGCATGTTTCATTGGCGCCTCCCGTGGATGGGGAGAGTATAATGAAAATGCAACGTGTTGGCGATCATATACTGGGATTAAATCAGCGGTTCCTTAAAGGTTCCTTAAAATATTGTTTATACCAAAGAACAAAATGCTTAATACCCGTTTCCAAAGATGTTTGAGGAATAAAGCCTATTTTGGCTTGCAAAGGAAGGATATCCGCAAAAGTCGCCTGCACATCCCCGGGCTGCATGGGGAGTAATTCCAGCTTTGCCTTACATCCCAAAGCATTTTCCAAGATAGCGATAAAATCCTTTAGTTGGACAGCATTATTATTGCCTATATTATACAATACATATGGAGCATGGCTTATGGAAGGCAAAGGATGCTGAGGCGCCCATTCCGGAGAAGATTCCGCCGGCTGAACAATTATGGAGACAAGGGCATCCACGATATCATCAATATAGGTAAAATCCCGACGCATATCTCCGTTATTAAACACCGGAATGCTCCGCCCCTCCAGCATCGCCTTGGTAAAAAGAAATAAAGCCATGTCAGGGCGCCCCCAAGGGCCATATACGGTAAAAAAGCGTAACCCGGTTGTAGGCAGACCGTATAAATGGCTGTACGTATGCGCCATAAGTTCGTTGCTTTTCTTGGTAGCCGCATATAAGCTGACGGGATGATCCGTTGGGTGATCAACGGAAAACGGTAACTGAGGGCTAAGTCCATAAACAGAACTGGAAGAAGCGTACACAAGATGCTGTATTTTATGGCATCGACATGCTTCCAGTAGATTGGCGAAACCGACTATGTTCGATTGAATATAGGATTGCGGATTTACCAAGCTATAACGTACTCCGGCCTGAGCCGCCAAATGAATGACATGGGTAAAACGCTCAGAAGCAAAAAGAGAGTTTAATCCGGCCATGTCAGCCAGATCGAGCGAATAAGAGCGGAATTGAGGGAAAATAGCAAGTTGCCGTATTCTATCTTGCTTTAACCGGGGACTGTAATATTCGTTAAAATTATCGATACCGACGATCGTATGCCCCTGACGGGCAAGTCGCTCACTGACATGATAGCCGATAAATCCGGCAGCGCCGGTAACTAAAATATGCATAGCCGTCTTAAGGTAAAAAGGTTCGTCACGGCAAACGTCATATTGCATAGCGCCCGCAATGGCTTCTCAGGACAAAGCCATTTTCGCCAGAGCTGTCCGCAAAAATTCACTGATGACATCTTCCTGACTGGAAGGTTTAGAGAGAATCTCGGCAAAGTCCGGCAACAACACATACAGTGCGCCTTTATAGATCTGTTGCGTAAACGGAACCATGGAAATATTCACACCAGAGAGGGCTAAGGCCGCGCTACCGAGCATAATTACAATCCTAGGAGCAAGAAAGTGGAGTCCTGCTTGAAAAAAAGAAACGTTCTCTCCAAAGTATGGAGTATCGACATCAGTTTCTTGCAGGGTGTCTTTACTGCCTTCAAAGGGAAGTTTTTTTATAAAAGCGGCATCTTCAACAGGCGAGTTGAGACATACCGGCCAGAAGGAACTGGATCCCTTGGGTAATTGTAACGCACCGATAATACGACGCAGACAGGCAGAGCGGGCTTTATTCCCAAAGCCGATCAAATCCTCCCCAAGTTCAGCATAAGTCCAGACAAGAGGAGCTGGCTCCGTACGTGTCAGAAGCGTCTGCCATATATCCGGCCAATCAGGGTGATTCTTCAGTCCCGCTCGGGATTGCCGGGAAGAGGTCGCTTGCTCATTGTTTACGCTGGCTGCAGAAAGGCGTGTTTCAGAAACATACAGCCTCGCTTCTTCACCGGGAAGAATCTTTCTCTCGGAATTTTTTTTTGGAAAAGGATCGCGCCTTGTTTGCACATCCTGCAACGAGATTTCGTCGTTCAATGCGAAAAAGGGAGACTCTCTCTCCTCCCTATCCCGGGATAAAAAAAAGAAATCCTCCGAAGCATCCCCTTCCATAAAAAAAAGAGTTATGCCGGCAGTATGCCAGGGGCGCAGATATTCCGCCAAATTCAAAGGGTTAACAGCCAATCCAACAATCTCCAGGCAACATCCGCTTTAGGCAAGGTAGGCCACTCTTCTTCACGTCCTGTCTTATCACAGACAAACATTCTGTTGGTAGAGAGGGCAAAACCGGAATCCGGCGCACAAATCAGATTACCGGCTATCATATGCGCTTTCTTCCTCAGCATTTTTTCCCTGCTCCGCCAGGCAAGATTATCTGTTTCCGCAGCAAAGGCGAGAATACGCTGCCCGGGATGTGCCTCTGCCGCCAACCTAGCCAAAATATCCGGGTTAGGCAGAAAGCGGATATGCAACTCTGCACCATCGCTATCTTTTTTGAACTTGGCGGCGCCAAAGGGCTCCGGATAAAAATCAGCCACGGCAGCGGTAAAAATGCCGAAATCCGCTTTTGGCCACAACTCCAGGGCTTTTTCAAACATCTCATGGGCAGAAATCACGTCGTAACGGCTTACCCCAGCCGGCAAAACGGGAACGCCAGGCCCGGCCAGAGCGTAGACTGATGCTCCGCGCAGGTAGGCGGCATGGGCCAGACACGCCCCCATCAAGCCTGTGGATAAATTTGTCCAGACGCGCACGGCATCCCATTGCTCACGGGTGGGACCAAGCGTCAACAGTATGCTCTTACCTAGCATATCCTGAGGAAGCAGAGCCTTGGCCGCCGCCACAATGAGATCGTACAGCGCGGCAAGTTTACCTTGGCCGCTGTCACCGCAGGCAACCTTGCCGGACACCGGCGGTACGATACTTGCGCCGCGTTGCTCCAGCATGTGTATATTATTTTGCGTGACCGCATTGCTCCACATACGCGGGTTCATGGCAGGAGCAAGAACGAGAGGGCCCGCAAAAGCCAAAACCTGAGCCGCAAGCAACTCGTCCGCCATGCCCGTGGCCAGACGTGCCAAAGTTGCGGCAGTAGCCGGAGCAATCATAAAAGCGTCGGCAATGTGACCGGGAAGAAGATGATCAAAGGTAGAGTTGCCCTCCCGGCTGAACATATGTGTATACACAGCCTCCGCTCCAAGAGATTCAAAAGCGAGCGGGGGAATAAAACGAGCACCGGCCTCAGTCAAAGTAACGCTCACCGCCACGCCACATTTTTGCAAGGCGCGCATCAGTTCAACAGCCTTATACGCGGCAACGGAGCCGCAAACCCCCAGATGCAGTTTACGCCCCTGAAGGGCGGAAAAAAAATATCTGTCCGGCATTATTGGGCCAATGTTTGCTGAGAAGTAGCGGCTCGCGCAGCAGGATACGCATTCATGGAAATCGAGCCGGAATCGCCATCAAGCCTGGAAGAAACCGCAAGACGCATACCGGTGAAAATTGCGCCGTCGGTGAAGTGAAAGGTCGCTATCCGATCCGTTTTTTCAAATACCAAGGTCGCCTCCCTGGCGCGAAGCACAGAACGCAAAATCCAATCGTTGCTTGCCATATTGCGACGAACAGCATTCATCAGGGAGACGAGTTCCAGACGACCAGAAAAATTTTGCGTACCGCACTTCACGCCTGAAGGAGCAAAAGTGATAAACGTCTCATTGCGCTCTTCGCTCATATCATTAGGAATCGGGATATCAGAAAATTCACTGAAATAATAGGGGGCTACGGAAACAGGCTCCAAGTCGACAAAGGGATTCTTAAAGTTGCCATCGGATGCGCAGCTCGCGAACAAAGAAACTGCCAGACAACACAGCAGGAGGCGAAAAGAAATGATCATAAAAACTCCTGAAGATGTAAAAATACAAAAGCGGAGAGGAAAACAGCGCAGTTGCCAACTGCTTGGCATAAGATTGCAGTAAGCCAAGAAAAATTTTACCGGAAACGCTCCCGGACTTACAGCGGAAGTGGCGAGTATATTCTCGGCGAAAAAAGCGTTCTGCCTTTCAAGAATCCGCTTCCACATGGAGATCGACAAAAAACAAAGCCCCGCCTAAAACAGGATGATGAGAAACCGCGCTGATTTCACCTCCCCAAAGAGAAATCATAGCATGCGAGATGGAGAGTCCCAGTCCCATGCCTTGATGCTTTTCCTTCGTGGTAAAAAAAGGATCAAAAATACGCTCGCTGCCTTTTGGCAAACCGGAACCGCTGTCAGCCACCTCCAACCGAATTTTCCGACCGGTGTCATCAAGGGAGGCCTTAAGCAGTATGCGGGGCAAAAAATCTTCTCCTTTTTCCTGGACACAGCCGTCCAAAGCATGAATAGCGTTGGCGAGAAGGTTAACCACCACCTGCTGCAACTGGACGGCATTGCTGCGCACGCAGGGAAGTTGAGCGGGAATATCTCTGATAAGGTGAATACCGCGCGTATCGATCTGCTGGCGCATGACGCCAAGGGCCATATCCACCGCCGAAGCCAGAGCGACAGGCCCTATGGAAACATTACTTTCCTGCAGGACAAGAGAGCGCATATTATTGATTATACTGCGAATTTTTTCAGCCTCATTCATAATTAAAGTGAGCCGTTCCAGAGTGGTTGCCGAAGAAAGATCTCCCTGTTCTTCCAACAGCATCTGCAAACCACTGGCATACAGGTGCAGAGCGGATAAAGGCTGATTGATCTCATGCGCTATACCACCGGCCAAAGCACTCATGGCCTCCAATTTACGAGCGCGTTGCAATTGCTGACTCATGCGCAAACGAATTGTTACATCTTCCAGCATAACAATCAAAGCGCGAACGGCACGCCCGCTTCCAAAGGATTTACCCAAGCTCACCGGGCAAGTCACCAGACGGATGACATGCTCTTTGCCGTCCTGAAAAATAACAGTGAATTCTTTTTCATGACTGTTGCCATCCCTGCGAGAACTATAAATAGGACAACTCTCGCAATTGGCTGCATCAAGAAAAGAAGATGCACCCTGCGAATTCGCAAAGTGAGGGCACCCCAGCACTCCGCAGATAGAGAAATTCAGCTTAAAGCCTTCGGCAAACCATTGATCCATTCGTATATTACCGGTTTTTATACGTAAGTTGGTGTCAAGCAAGGCGATGCCTATAGAAAGATTGTCGGTAATGATGCGATAGCTTTGCTCACTAAGATCAAGAGCTTGCTGTACACGCAACTTGGAAGTTACATTAAAGCCGGTTTTCAGCACACAAGGATTGCCGTCGACAGCGCCAAAAGGATAGGAATACACCCGGAAGGAGTGGTTGCTCTTGGGATGAACCCATTCTATCACACTGAAACTATGCTGATTTATACTTCCCAGAGGCGCGCAAAAGCGGCACGGCACATCCTGTCCCCGCAAAACCGTATAGCAAGGTTTGTCCTCTGGTGAACCGAAATATTGATCAAAGGCTTTATTGCGAAAAAGGATGCGATGATCACTGGATATCAAAACAACATAACAGGGCAGCAAATCAACAATACGGGTCAAGCATTCTCGCTCTCCCAGTGCGAAGGAGGAAAAAAACTGCGCCAAAGCGGCGGCATCCTCTTCTGCGGGAGGCTTTTTTACAAGAAATGAGGATGGCATGGCCGTCACGATCTTTCCAATTTTTTCCCATGTGATGAACGAAAATGCACACGCACGGGTGCGTGGCGGATACCAAAAACCGCACGCAAGGAACGCTCTAAATACCTGGCATAGGAAGGCGCTATTCTCTCGGCGCTGTTAACAAAAAAAATAAAGGTCGGAGGCCGACTCTCCGCTTGCGTTATATAGAAAAACTTAGCTCGCGCCTGTCCCACGACAGGAGGATGATGCCTCGCCACAATATCGCTCAACGCCCGGTTAAGCTGGCCTGTGGACACCCGCACGGCGCACTCCCGGCGAATAGCGCGGGCCAACGGCACGACTTTCCGTAAATTGTAACCGTTTTTTGCCGAAACGAAAAGTATCGGCACATGTGGGCAAAAGGCCAGGGCATCTCTATACAGTTCCGGCATCTCTCCGCGTTTTTCAGACACAAGAAGATCGCTTTTGTTGACAAGAAGCATGAAAGGAGTTTTGCGATCATGGAGGAGAGAGAGCAAACGCTTATCTTGCACGGTAAGACCTTCGGCCGCATCCAGTACCAACAAAGTAACATGGGCCTTCGTCGTGCTTTTGAGAGAAGAATTTACACTATAGCGTTCAACAAGATCCGCAATCCTTGAACGGCGGCGAACTCCCGCGGTATCGACAAAGACGCAAACGGATCCGTCAATGCGAGCCTCCACGTCGACGCTGTCCCGAGTTGTGCCGGATACGTCGCTGACAATCATACGGGTTTCACCCACCAGAGCATTGACCAATGAGGATTTGCCCGCGTTAGGCCTGCCCAGCAGACACAGACGCAAGGGAGAATCTCCCTCAGAAAAAATTGCGGCTTCTCCCATGCCCGCGTCTGACGGCAAGACAAGAGCATTGCCGGCTATTGCCGTTCCCGCCTGCGTCGTGCGCGCCTCTAAAAGCCTTTCACGCAATGCGTCCTCCAGGCATCGGACATTAAATCCATGCGCCGCGGAACAAGGCAACATATCGAATCCAAGCTCATGGAATTCCGCCAGCAAAATATCAGCCTTTTCCGGACCGTCCACTTTATTGACAGCCAACATCAGCGGTTTTCCCAGACGGCGCAAAAAATCGGCCAGATGCTTGTCATAGGGGGTTAAACCCTCTCGGGCATCCATAACCAAGCACAGGATATCCGCTTCATGCATCGCCTCTTTCGCCTGCTTCAGAATGGCTTCTTCAAAACCTCGAATACCTTCCGGCCCCTGCTCAACTCGCGCATGGCCGTCCAAGGTGATGCCGCCGGTATCCACTAAAAGAAAATCCACATCTTCCCGGCTACGGACAATCCCTTCCATGCGATCCCGAGTAATTCCCGGTCGATCATGAGTAATGGCGCGGTTACTGCGGATAAGCCGGTTAAACAGCGTAGATTTGCCCACATTGGGGCGGCCGAGAAGCACAACTTTGGGAATGGCGCTATGGGACATGACACACTGCATACAGTTTAAAAAGATATCCAACCCAAACCCCGCAGGGGCATTCTGCCTCTTGATTCCGTCCTTATGAAGGCGGAGGAACAAAGATTCCCCATGCCCTGGAGCAGATTACCTTTGAAACATTGCACTCGTCGTTTACGGCGAAAACAAGTTTCGCCCACTCCTCGTACACGCAAGTCAGCGCTTACGCTGCCGGTTGACGAGCATTTTCAAAGTGAAAATACTCTAAATCGGCCATAGGCCGAAAGGCGGACAGGGGCTCACGATGCTTTCAAAAAGCGTATCCGGCATTTTTCAAGACGTCCACCGCCTGTTCCAAATCCTCTGCTTTCAGCAACAGGCAACAATTCCCTTGGAGAAAGACGCTGTATGCTGATATTTGAGCCGAAGTAAGCAGCATGGCAACGCCTGCAAGGAAGGGGGTATCGGAGAGAGTAGGCATGCCTGCCACCGTAAAACAGACAAAGCCGGCACATACTTCAAGCGTAGGATTGTTTTTCTGAAAAACAGCCAGAAACTCTTCTGCCAACACGCAAGAGAAGTAAGACAGTACGCGGAACAGGCCGAAACACGATGACTGCGGCAAAAAGGAAAAATCCGGGAAAGGGGCATCCGACGGGAGCTTGCATACGGCAAATTTACCGGGCATACTTTCAAAGGCAAGGCCCTCCGATGGCAAGGAGCTGCCTTTACTCCTGCGATCAAGACGCGAAAAGGCCGATCTCCTCGCGGCATCAGCCATTCTTCGCTCGTCTTCCTTGTTTTCAGGCACGAGGGGAGGCAAAAGTCGAGGCGCACCGTGCTCATCAAGACTGACAAAAGTCAAATAGCAGGATCCCACATGGCGTAAGGCGCCTGTATACGGATTTTCAGACTCCGTACGGATTCCCACCTCCATGGAACTCTTCCAGACAGCGTTGACAGCCCCGTGAAAGTGTACAATCTCATTCGGCAGCACAGGCCCTAAAAAAGAGATGCCGTTGACCGAGGCAGTAACAATGCGGCCGCGCGCATAACGTATGGCTACCAGACTTCCCACTTCATCCAGATAACGCATAAGATTGCCGCCATGAAGATTGCCCGCGTGATTAGCCTTTTCAGGCAAGGGACGGTGCATAACACTCACTTTGGTGGAACTGACGCTTCTGGCGGATCTGCTTGTCATCCTTGAAGGACTCCCATAAAATATTCAAAATATGCCCACGCGATTGCTTCGCGTGCCGCACACCCATGAGGCACAGGCGAAAGCTATTTTCGCTGGTGGTGCCGAATAGAGCGTTTTAAAGTTACAATGTTTGAAAGGCTGTCCATCGTATGCGGACGCGGCGAACATGCCCGCCCGACGCAAGGAAATAGGACTCACCATGGAGATTCGGAAAAATTGATACCGGAAAAATGAATTCGCCCCTTACCCAAGAGATCGTGCATGTGGACAATACCGGCTACAGTGCCGTCATCATTTACGACAGGCAGCACAGTAATGGCTTTCTGCTCCATCATATCCACCAATTCCGCGACGCTCATGGCGGTTTGGGCGTAAAGGGGGCTACGGGTCATCAGCCGGGCCGCAGCCTGATCAAAATCAGCTGTTCCCCGGCAGAGAACGCGCCGGATGTCACCGTCAGTAAGAATGCCCGTAAGTCGCCTGCATCCGTCCGTAAGCAAAACGGTTCCGTATCCCCCTTTGTCCAAAACGCGCAACGCTTCGCCGAAGGACACGGAATCATCAGTCAGAGGCAAAGCCTCTGTGCGCATGAGGTCCGTAACAGAAAGGCTCAGATGCCGTCCCAAGCTTCCGCCGGGATGATAACGACGAAAATCCTTCGCTGTAAAGGCTTTTATATCCATCAGACAGACGGCCAAAGCATCACCGAGGGCAAGGGCAACCGTAGTGCTGCTGGTAGGCGCAAGATTCATGGGGCAAGCTTCACGCGGCACAGTGCAGTCAATGAGTAAATCCGACAAAGCGGCCAAAGGGGAATGCAAACCGGAAGTAATGGCGATGACCCTTGCTCCAAGACTCCGGAGCGAAGGGAGGATGGCGTTCAGTTCTTCCGTGCGGCCGGAGTAAGAAATGGCGATAACAACATCGCCGCCCCGGATCGAACCGAGATCTCCGTGCGCTCCTTCAACCGGATGCAGAAAAAAAGCCGGCGTGCCTGTCGAGGATAGTGTGGCGGCTATTTTCCGCCCCACTAGTCCTGACTTGCCGATGCCGGTTATTACCACTCTGCCCGTACAGGCGGCAAGCATATGCACCGCCGCGACGAAAGACGGACCGAGAGAATTCCGCACACTGGCAAGAGCCTCCATTTCAATGTCAAGAACGTCTTTACCGCGTTCGATCCAATCGTCTGTCATAGTGAAAGCCTATACTATTTTGCTTGTTATCCGTTTCCCGTTCTCTCTTACCCGTTTTTCCCGCTCTCATCAATCCGGGGAACGCGGAGAGTCAGGGGCAGACGCATCTCAATCTTCAAGGCCGTAAATAGTATAGTGATCATTAATCGAGGCATGGAATCGTTTGGTTTTCATACTACAAAGGAACCGCTGATTTAATCCCCAGTATATGATCGCCAACACGTCGCATTTTCATTATACTCTCCCCATCCACGGGAGGCGCCAATGAAACATGCCGGCTTCAGCGACGTCTAATACGGCCTTCGCAAGCGTGCGACAAAACGTGAAGAATTTCTGAAGGCTATGGACGAGTTCATTCCCCGGGAAGAATGGGTGACCTGCGTTGAGCCATACTATCCGAAAAGTGTGGCTATATTATGCGCTGAGGCAGCATCGTGGATGCCACGCTCATTCAGGCGCCGAGTTCGACCAAGAATGAAAAGAAGCATCGCGACCCTGAGATGTGCCGGACCAAAAAGGGGAACCGGTATTACTTCGGCATGAAGAGTCACATTGGGGTGGACGCGGGCAGCGGCTATGCGCACAGCCTGGGAAACCACTGCCGCCAATGTCCGCGACATCACGATAACTTCCCGCCTCATTTTTTGACGCAAT
>JAITHT010000047.1 GCA_031279825.1 Desulfovibrio sp.
GGGCTCAGCCCCCTGCCGGGGGAGTTTGAGGGGGCAGCGCCCCCTCAAGAGAATACATCAGCGTTTTCCTAGTATCCCGACTTTTGCCGATCCAGCCTGAGATTGCGGCAATAGAGCAGGAGATCAATACTTGCCATGATAAAGTTAGCCAGATAAAAGGCCAGTACGTAATTGAGCCTGCCTGCCGTCAATTTGGCCGCAATGCCGCAGGCGTAGCCCACCAGGACGATCAGCAGAAAGGAGAGGCTTTTCCCTTTGGTCGTCCGGCTGCGTATACTGGTAAGGATATTCGCCGGCCAGGCGCACCCGAAAGCGAGCATCATCAGGCTTTCTAAAATTTCAGCGATCATAAGGCTTTCTAAAATTTCAGCGATCATAGCGTTTCCTCGTGAAATGCCCCGCTACATCCAGAGCAAATTACCTTTGAAACATTGCACTCGTCGCCCCCGGCGAAAACACGTTTCGCCCACTCCTCGCGCACGAGAGCCGACGCTTACGCTGCCGGTTGCCGGAGTATTTTCAAAGTGAAAATGCTCCAGGGCGAGTTAACGCTATAGAATTTTTGTTCTCCGGCAAGGAAGATGAGTCTGCCATGAGGGAATATACTCCTACGGTATTTGACCGGGATGGCAGACACAAGCTGACGCGGCCAGAGGGCAAAAAGGCATAGCGTTAACATGCCCTAGTAGCGATAATGATCCGGTTTGAAGGGGCCGTCAACAGGCACGCCGATATAATTCGCCTGCTCTTCCGTCAGTTTGGAGAGTTTGGCGCCGATGCGTCCGAGGTGCAGTCGGGCGACTTCTTCATCCAGGCGTTTGGGCAGGGTATAGACCCGGGGTGTGAGGTCGCTGTTCGCGGCAAGTTCGAGTTGCGCCAATACCTGGTTGGTGAAGCTGTTGGACATGACAAAACTGGGGTGGCCGGTGGCGCATCCGAGGTTCATGAGCCGGCCTTCGGCCAGCAGGATGATGGAACGTCCTGAAGGCAAAAGCCATTTGTCCACCTGGGGTTTAATATTGGTACGCGCGCAGCCGGCGGTGCTTTCCAGCCAGTGTACGTCGATTTCATTGTCAAAATGGCCGATATTGCAGACAATGGCTTCATCTTTCATGCCGAGCATGTGCGCTCCGGTAATGACCTTGCAGTTACCCGTGGCTGTGATGAAAATATCGGCGACGGGCAGGGCGTCTTCGACGGTGGTGACTTCAAAGCCTTCCATAGCGGCCTGGAGGGCGCAGATGGGGTCGATTTCCGTGATCAGCACGCGGGCGCCGAAGCCGCGCATACTCTGGGCGCAACCCTTGCCTACGTCGCCGTAGCCGCAGATCACCGCCACCTTGCCCGCCACCATGATGTCTGTGGCCCGCTTGAGGCCGTCTGCCAGAGATTCGCGGCAACCGTAAAGGTTGTCGAACTTGGACTTGGTGACGGAATCGTTAATGTTGATGGCCGGAAAAAGCAGCGTTCCGGCTTTCTGCATTTGATACAGACGGTGTACGCCGGTGGTGGTTTCTTCAGATACTCCTTTGATTCTGGCGGCCACCGTGGTCCAATGGTCGGACGAACGGGCATGGCAGGCGGCCAGGCGGCTTATGATAATGGCTGTTTCTCTGTTGGCGGGGGCGCCTTTGAGCGTGGCCGGATTTTTTTCCGCCTCCACCCCTTTATGGATCAGCAGCGTGGCGTCGCCTCCGTCATCCACGATCATATCCGGCCCGGAACCGTCGGGCCAGGTAAGGGCCATTTCAGTGCACCACCAGTAGTCCTCAAGGCTTTCGCCTTTCCAGGCGAAAACAGCGGCCATGCCGGATTCGGCGACAGCGGCCGCGGCGTGATCCTGGGTGGAAAAGATGTTGCAGGAGGCCCATCGTATATCGGCGCCAAGGGCGTGGAGCGTCCTGATGAGCATGGCCGTCTGGATAGTCATATGCAGGGAACCGCTTATCTTGAGGCCTTTGAAGGGACGTTTCGGGCCGTATTGAGCGGCGAGTTCCGCAAGCCCCGGCATTTCTTTTTCGGAAAGCTGCATTTCCTTATGCCCCAGTTCAGCCAGAGAGATGTCCTTAATTCTGTAAGGGAGATTGAGTTCAAGAGGCCTGGCGTCCATAGTGATCATAGAAGTATTCCCATGTACTGTGCTAAAGGGTGATGCGGAAGCCGTCTCACAAGCGCGGGGGCTGAGGGCTTCCCGGCGCAGCCCGTACGGGGGCGTTTCATTCATTGGGGATGTTCCGCGACTATTATATGCAGTTCAAGACCGCGTTTTACCCGGATCAGGGTGCTTTCCCGCATGGCGAATCCGGCGCTCGCAAGGTGAGTCTGAAGGATATTTTGTTCAAAGCCCAGCCAGTGGTCGCCGTATTCCAGGCGCATGTTTTCGTCTTCGTGGCGGTTGAAGTCGGTAAGCACCAGACGCCCCCCGGGACTCAGGACGCGGCGTATTTCGCACAAAACCGTTCCGGGGGCTACGGCATGGTGCAGGACCATAGTAAGCGAAATAAAATTCGCTTCGCCGTCTCGCAGGGGCAGATGGGCCAAATCGCCGATACGCAGGGAAATCCTTTCTCCTTCCGAGGAAAATCGGCGGCGGGCCAGTTCCAGCATCCGGGCCGAGCCGTCCACGCCGATGATGCGCCGGGCTTTGTCGAGCATGGGCAGGAGCATGTTGCCCGTTCCGCAGCCTAAATCGGCGGCCACCGCGCAATCGGGCATATGTCGCATGACGGCCTGCGGCAGATCAAAATCGCCCAGGATATCTCGGGAGAGCTTATCCCAATCTTCGGCAATGGAATTGAAAAATTGCCATGTTTTATGCGCGCGCGCCTCAATCATATTCGCGGCCATGGCGCGATCTCTTATAAAGGAGGGAGCCTGTTCGATAAAGGGAAGGATGGCGTCAATAAAAGCGCGGCTTTTGCCCTCATGCGCGGCGCTGTAGAATACCCAGAGACCCTCCCGGCGCGAGGCGAGCAAGCCGGATGCGGACAGAATTTTCAAGTGGCGGGAAATGCGGGATTGCCCCATGGTAAGGATGATCACCAACTCATTGACGTTGAGCTCATAGCGGCACAGCACACTCAGCAGGCGCAGGCGGGTCTCGTCCGCCAAGGCTTTAAAATATTGCGAAGTTTCGGACATGGCTGCTGTATGCGGCATCCGGCAATAGTAAAGATAGTGAAGCGCGCGCCTTCTTGATAAACGCATGCCATACATCGGCCGCTGTATGATGATCGGCTCCGCCGAAAAACGCGATTTTCGGCCCGTTCCGTCGGCTGGAGCCGCCGCGCCGCCTCTTGGGGCGGCATCGGCAATCACTGCATGATGCGTTATGCCATGACTTCATATCAGCAATTCTTGATATGCTATATCTCGTTTCGTAAATATGTCAAACAGGCTTTTTGGTTGGTATTGGCTCACGTTGGGCGTGAGGGTATTGGTTCAGTTTGCCGTCAGGCAAGGCGGGCACATTTTTCGTTGCGGGAGTGTACTCTTATGGTACTCGACAGGCAACGAAAAATGAAGCCCAACGCGGCATCACGGTAAGCTGAGCCAATACCTTTCGGTTGTCATACGCCGAAACTGCTGCTATATCCGCTCGGATAGGCGAAAAGCGCGACGCTGCCCGCGTGGGGGATCCCGTTTTTTTCCGAACAGGGCAATATGATGTTGTGGGAAATTTTGCTTGTTAAGGGGGCGGGCGCCCTTGCGGTCCTTATCGCCTTTGCCGGCACGGCATTTTTGCTGCGTTTTTTGTACGGGCCGAAAGGAAAATTTCGGGAAGCGGCATGGGATGAGGTGAGCGGCGTTGACCGGTTGCGCGTTGCGCCTCATAGCGGGTTCGAGGGAGAAGAGGCTTTGCGCGCGGCATTTCTGGAGTATGCCGGAACCTTTTTTTCCGGCGAGAGCCGGGACGACGCCCCCTTGCGGTTAAAAGCGGATCACAGCTTTCGGGTGTTGCGCTACGCTGAGGAGATTGCCGGACAGGAAGACGCGTTCGCTGATGCCGGGATGGCCCGCGCGCTTCGTCTGGCGGCGCTTTTTCATGATGTGGGGCGCTTTGAGCAGTTCCGCCGTTTTCGTACCTTTGCCGACGAATTTTCCTGTAATCACGCGCTTCTTGGCGCCGGGATCCTTCGCGAACGAAAATTTTTAGCTGATGAAGCGCGTAAAACGCGTGGGCTCGTGCTTGCGGCCGTGGCTGCCCACAATCGCTTTTCCGTGCCGAAGAACCTGTCAGGGAGCGTGGGGCCGGTGCTTTTCGGACTGCGTGACGCGGATAAACTGGATATTATGCGTATCATGGCGGATAATCTGGCGCCGGGAGAAAGAGGAGACGGCACGGTGCTGCTGCATCTGCGGGATGAGCCGGAACGCTGTTCGCCGCTTGTTTTCCGTGCCCTGCGGGAGGGACGAACGGCGCTCTACCGGGATATGCGCTATGTCAATGACTTCAGGATACTGCTGTGTTCATGGCTGTATGATTTGCATTTCCCCGCCGCCTATCGTATCGTCAGGCGTGAAGGGCATTTGCACAGCGTTATTGACGGCTGCGATGCCCTGCCTGAGTTGCAAAACGATTTGCGCGTCTTTGTTGACGCCTTTCTGTCGAAAGGCCGGGCTGGGAGCGCTATAACCTTAAACTGTTCCGAGGAGAAGGTTGATGTGCAGGCATAGCGTGCTGACAATACTCATGCTGTCGCTCCTGTTTACGCTGTCCGCATCTTTTTTGGGCAATGCGGCCGATGGCGGGAGCGGATCCCAGCGAGCTTCCTCCGCCGGAGAGGGCAACGCGGACGGTGGACAACCTGCTGGGGAAGAAGATATTTTGAGCGGTCTGAAGCCGCGTACCGGGCCCGCGACCGTCACACTGGGGGGACAGGGAGAACTCCGGATCCCCGCGGATCTCCTCTTTCTCAATGCCAAAGATACCCGGACGCTGTTGGAGCGTATGGAAAACCTTACCAGCGGCAGCGAACTCGGCCTTGTCACGCCGCCTGATTTAAGCTGGATAAGCGTATTTATCTTTGATGATACCGGGTATGTGGAAGATGCGGGCGACGCCGCGGATATTGATGCCGCCGCCCTGCTGGAATCCTTTCAGGAAAACGTCAGGGAGAGCAACAAAGAAAAAGTCAGCCGGGGCTGGGCGACCAGCGAACTGCTGGGCTGGGCCATCCCGCCTCATTACAACAAAGCCACTAAAAACCTTGAATGGTCTTTGCGCTTTCGCTCCGGGGGCAATGAGTACGATAACTACAACGTGCGTATCCTCGGTCGCGACGGCGTTATGAAGGTGATATTCGCCGGTGATGCCGAAAACTACGCGGCTTCGCTTCAGCAGGCGCGCGGCGTCATCGCCGGTTATTCTTTCGTTTCAGGCAAGACCCATGCCGAATGGAAGCAGGGGGATAAAGTCGCCGGCTACGGCCTTGCCGCGCTGGTCGCCGGCGGCGCCGCGGCCGCGGTTGCCAAAAGCGGTCTGCTGAGTAAATTTATCAAGCCTATAGGCATTGCCGTTCTGGCCGCTCTGGCTGCCGTAGCCAAATTGTTCCGCCGCAAGAAAAAGGGAGGGGACGACAAGTTTGAGGCCCCTGTGAAGGATGACTCCCCGGACTCCCGTTCTTAGCCATAGCGCGTAATCGGCTTTGCCGGAACCGCGTTTCCGGCAAAGCCTCCCGCAATGCCCGCCTTTTCGCCTCGTCCCGCCGCGCGTATAACGCAGGCCCATAGTCTGAATCTGCCAGGCCCATAATCTTCCGGGCCTTGTTACGCTTAGGGAAGCACTGATTAATTCGGGGCTCCGCCCCGAACCCTGCCGGGTGGAATAATTCCCCCCAGACCCCCTTACTATTTTTCAGCCGCAAAGCGGCTGAAAACGTACGCGGGG
>JAITHT010000049.1 GCA_031279825.1 Desulfovibrio sp.
GTGTCCTGAGTCATAAATTCGCATTAAAAATCAGGACACTAGCCGCCGGGCCGTATTGCCCGGCGCGCCGCCGCAGGCGGCGGGAGCAAGCCGAAAATCACGTTTTTCGGCTTGCGATCAGAAATTTGTAAGCAAATTTCTGAGACACCACACTAGAAAGCCGACAGTCAGTATTTAATCCATAAAGGTTAAGAGTATATGGGCGCAAGCTCCGGCGTATATCTTGAACTCCGGGATCTCAGAGTTTGCTATGGTAATGTGGAAGTTCTGCACGGAATCTCCCTACATGTGCGTCAGGGCGAAATCGTGACGATCCTCGGTGCCAACGGCGCGGGCAAAACAACTACGTTAACCGCCATCAGCGGACTCATGAAACCGACGTCGGGAGGTATCTTTTTCAACGGTCGCCCCTTGCACCGCCTGTACAGCCACGACATAGTGAGACTCGGCATCACCCATTGCCCGGAGGGAAGAAGAGTCTTCGGCACCATGACCGTGCTGGAAAATCTCGAACTCGGAGCGTTTACCTGTAAAGACGAAACACTCTCTGCCCAAACCTTGCATTGGATTTACGAACTGTTTCCGAGGTTACGGGAACGCATGCAGCAACTTGCAGGCACCCTGTCCGGAGGGGAACAACAAATGCTGGCGATAGGCCGGGCATTGATGGGCAACCCCAAAGTTCTCCTGCTTGATGAACCCTCGCTGGGGCTTGCGCCGATTCTGGCACGCTCGATATTCAATTCCATTTCAGAAATTAATGCCGCCGGCGTTACTGTTATCCTGGTGGAGCAAAATGCCAGGGCAGCCCTGAAAATAGCTTCCCGCGGCTATGTGATGGAACTGGGCAAAATGGTTATGGAGGATGACGCCAAGGCACTGCTGACTAACCCTGACGTGCAAAAGGCGTATTTGGGCGACGATGATCGTGTCTGTTGATGCGGCAACATTCGTAAAGGCTGTGTCATATGACACAGCCAATATTTTATATAAAATTCCCACGCAATGCTCTCACGTAAGGAGAAGATATGATAGTGCCCATGGGGTCGGCGCTCAATGCCGGAGCGGTGGTGCTGGGCGGATGCATAGGAATGCTCTTGGGCGATCACCTACCCGACAGGATACGACTCATAGTATTTCAGGGTTTAGGACTTTGCACGCTGACCATAGGCATGCAGATGGCGTTCAGGACCGCCAACGCGCTGTATATGGTGGGCAGCATCCTGGCCGGCGCGATTATTGGAGAGGCCTTGCGTCTGGAAGACCGTATCGCCGATGGCGGCGACAGGATCAAGCGCATCATGCGTTCCGGCAACATCCGCTTTACCGAAGGTTTTGTCACGGCCACAATACTGTTCTGCATCGGCTCCATGGCTATTCTCGGCCCCTTGCAGGAAGGACTCGGCGGTGATCGAACACTTGTGCTTACCAAAACGACGCTGGACTTTTTCGCCGCCATTGCTTTAGGCGCGGCCTACGGAGTCGGGATCATGCTTGCCGCGTTGCCGCTATTGCTTTACCAAGGCTGTCTTACGGTATTTGCGGAGACCCTAAGACCCTATCTTTCCGATGCACTGCGTATGGAATTGGAAGCTGTCGGAGGAGTCATGATTATCGGCATCGGCATTAACTTGTTGGAAATAAAAAAAATTCGCCTGTCAAATCTGTTGCCGGCCCTGCCGATTGTGGTGTTCCTGTGCGTAGCCATCAACGAATTTCGCTAACCGGTGCCAAAAAAATAAAGGAAATAATTGTCAAGTAATACGAGAAAATTGTTCTATCGCGTCGGCCAGCTTTTTCAGCGTACTATCGGCATTGCCTTCGGCTACGCCGGTCAGCACGCAATGGTGCAAGTGGCCTTCCAAAATTATCTGTCCTGTTTTATGTAACGCGGATTTAGCGGCTCCAATCTGGACGAGAATATCTTCGCAAGGCACGTCTTTCCGCACCATGTTCATGATGCCGCGCACCTGCCCCTCAATTCTTTTCAAGCGAGCAACCACAGCATCCACATCCATACATTCGCGCATATTGCCCTCCTTTATATACGTAATACCCCTATTAGGGTATACAGCAAAAAGTCAATGCCCTTTTTTGCTGTTCATCGGGCTTGTATGGCCGCTTCATGCTTTTATCTGTACAAGGAGGATAAGGAAGTTTATATTACGAAATCAACGTCATGAATCGGCCGGCGGCCGATTCATGACGATAGCTCAGCCGTCGCGACGCCCTAGGGGGCGACGCCAGAAATCATTTCATGAGGTATTATGACATGATTTCCGTCCGTTAGCTGCGGACTCCGCCTTCATGCGACGGCAAGCGATTAGATCGCCGCCTGTCCCACTGCTGCTTTGTGAGAACGCTGTCGTATGCCAGTCTACCGTCTGCCGGAAACGGGAATAACTTTTCCCAGCCCCTTTGACGCCGAACCTGACGGCCTGTTGGCTATAGGAGGCTCTCTCGATCCGGGCAGGCTTGTGGCCGCCTATTGTACCGGGATTTTTCCCTGGTATCACGAAAATTGTCCGCTTTTATGGTGGTCGCCGGATCCGCGATGCATCCTTCTGCCCGAGGAATTTCATCTGCCGCGTTCTCTGGCCCGCACATTGAAAACGGGCACGTTCACCTTCAGCTTTGACCGGGCCTTTGAACAGGTGCTCAAAGGCTGCGCCGGTCCTCGCAAGAATCAAGACGGAACATGGCTTCTACCGGAAATGATCGAAGCCTATATCTGCCTGCACAACCTTGGTCTTGCCCATTCAGTCGAGGCTTGGCGCCATGGAGAACTGGCCGGTGGACTGTACGGCGTATCGCTCGGCAAGGTTTTTTTCGGGGAGTCCATGTTTTTTCACTATCCTGACGCGTCAAAAGCGGCTTTTGCCTATCTGGTGGGCAAATTACGCGAGAATTCTTTCACGCTTATTGATTGTCAGCAGGAAACCGCCAATTTGTTGCGTTTCGGCGCCCGTTCCATTCCCCGTATGGAGTTTATGAGACGTCTGGCTCAATCGCTCGCAGCCCCGGACAGTCCCGACATCTGGAAAAACGATGTATCGTCCGGCGAACGTCAGGACGCTGTATGAAAAAAACTTCCGGCAAGAAGGCCAGCCAGCTTTCCGAACAAAGATCGAGCGCCGTACCGAAGCAAGCGCCTGATGCCGACATTGGCGCCCTTACACCGGCTGAAGGACAAATTGCGGAGCGGCCTTCGGCACGCCGCTCCGGCTCCAATCAGGAAGCATCCGCTTCCGCGCGGCCTTCCGCAAGGCTCAGGCCGAGCAAGGCATCTCCCCTGCCCGAAGTCCGCTTTATGCTGGAAAGCCCCTATACTCCCCAAGGGGATCAGCCCGAAGCTATTGCCGCGCTTGTGGGCAATTTGCGTCAAGGCGTACGCGATCAGGTGCTTCTCGGCGTCACCGGTTCAGGCAAGACCTTTACCATGGCTCAGACCATTGCCGCACTCGGAAAGCCCGCTATTATTCTCGCGCCCAACAAAACCCTTGCGGCCCAGCTCTATAATGAATTCCGAGAACTGTTTCCCCATAACGCGGTGGAGTATTTCGTCAGCTATTATGACTATTACCAGCCTGAAGCCTACGTGCCCGCTTCCGACACTTACATAGAAAAAGATTCCTCCATTAACGACAATATCGACAAACTGCGCCACGCCGCCACCCATGCCCTGCTGACCCGGCGCGACGTGATTATCGTCGCTTCCGTCTCGTGCATTTACGGTCTTGGTTCGCCGGAATACTATGCCCGCCTGATGATTCCTGTCGAAGTCGGGCAACCCTTAAGCATGGACAATATCATCACCCGTCTGGTGGATATCCAATATACCCGCAATGATTATGATTTTCACCGAGCCACCTTTCGAGTGCGCGGAGATGTGCTTGAGATTATTCCTTCCTATCAACATGAACAAGCACTGCGTCTGGAATTTTTCGGCGATGAACTGGAGTCCTTAAGCGAAGTGGATCCTCTTACCGGTGCAGTTCTGGCGCGCATAGGCAAAACGGTAATCTATCCGGCCAGCCATTACGTGTCTGACCGCGATAACCTGAACAGGGCCATCAGCGATATCCGCACGGAACTCCAAAAACACCTCGCCGAACTCAAAGCGGAAAATCGTCTGGTGGAAATACAGCGACTGGAACAACGCACCATGCTCGATCTGGAAATGATGGAGGAAATGGGCTATTGTAGCGGCATTGAGAACTATTCCCGCCATTTGGACGGACGTCCCGCCGGTTCCGCACCCGCCTGTCTGCTGGACTATTTTCCTGACGATTTTCTGCTCTTTGTCGATGAGTCGCATATATCGATCCCTCAAGTGGGGGCTATGTTCAAAGGAGATCGATCCCGTAAAGGCACCCTGGTGGACTACGGCTTTCGCCTGCCTTCCGCCTTGGACAACCGCCCCTTGAGCTTTGAGGAATTCCTTGAACGCATAGGACAGGCCGTCTATGTTTCAGCCACTCCCGGACCTTGGGAAATGGAGAGATCTCAAGGTATAGTGGTTGAGCAGATTATCCGCCCCACCGGCCTTATTGATCCGGAAATCGAGGTCAGGCCGAGTAAAGGACAGATGGATGATCTGCTGGGAGAATGCCGCAAGCGAGCCGACAACGGCACGCGGGCGCTTGTCACCACCCTGACCAAACGCATGGCGGAAGATCTCACGGAATACCTGATTTCTATGAACACCAAGGCCAAGTATCTGCATTCGGATATAGATACCCTAGAACGCATGAGCATTATTCATGCCCTGCGTAAAGGCGAATTCGACGTGCTTGTGGGCATCAATCTGCTGCGTGAAGGACTGGATATTCCCGAAGTCTCCCTGGTAGCAGTTCTTGACGCGGACAGAGAGGGTTTTCTCCGATCCGGCGGCTCCCTTATCCAAACCTTTGGCCGGGCGGCCCGTAACGTAAACGGGCATGTCATCCTCTATGCCGACGCCATTACCGCCTCCATGAAATTCGCCATGGATGAAACGCAGCGCCGCCGCCATAAACAGCGGGAGTGGAATCGCCTGCACGGAATCACTCCCGTCAGCATCTCAAAAAATATCAATACGCCCTTTGACTCCCTCTTTTCCTCATCGTCCTCAGGCGGCAGGCGCGAACGGAACGGCATCACGGTCACGCCCGCAGCGTTGGTCGAGAACAGCTCTCCCCGCGATCTGGCCCGTCTCATACAAAGCCTGGAACGCGATATGCGTAATGCCGCCCGTGAACTTGAATTTGAACGCGCCGCCGGTTTGCGTGACCGCATATATGCCCTTCGTAATCGTCTTCTTGTCTCCGGCTCTGACACTTAAGACTCCGTCAAAACAGGGAATAGCCATGCAGAATGCACGCGATGCGGCGAAGAGAATTGCGCAATTGCAACACATGTTGGATCATCACGGCTGGCGTTATCATGTTCTGGATGATCCGGAAATTACGGACGCCGAGTATGACGAACTCTTCCGCGAACTGCTGCTGCTGGAAAAACGTTACCCTGAACTGAAGCTGGTGAATTCGCCAAGCGATCGGATAGGCGGCGCGGTTTTGAACGGGCTGCCCACCCGGACGCATTCCTTGCGCATGTATAGCCTTGACAATGTGTTTTCCATGGACGAATGGCGAGAAGCCGTACAAAAGATGTGTCGCCTGCTGCCGGAAGCAATGACAACGGATGTAAGTTTCTGGATGGAGCCGAAACTGGATGGTCTGGCCATGGAGTTAGTCTATGAAAGCGGCGAGTTGACCTGCGCCTTGACCCGCGGCGACGGCGAACAAGGGGAAGTCGTTACGGAAAATATGCGCACGGTCAGAAATATCCCTTTGCGTTTGCGGGGACTCACAAACAAGGCGATCCTGCCGGATGTGCTTGAAGTCCGAGGCGAAGTGATTATGTCCAAAAAAGATTTTGCCGATCTCAATTTTCGCCAGGAGACAAGCGGCGGCAAACGTTTCGCCAATGCAAGAAACGCGGCGGCAGGCTCCGTGCGTCAGTTCGACTCATCCCTTGCCGCAGATCGCCCCTTACGCTTCATAGCCTACGGCGTAGGTAAAGTGGAATGGCCGGCAACCGTGAAAGGCCTATTCTGGAAAACACAGCAGGAGATCATGCTGGACATGGCTGCATTGGGTTTTTCCACCGCTCCCGGCGCCGGATTATGCACTTCTGCACAAGCGGTGGAAGAGTGGTATCACTCCCTTGCGCGTAAACGCGAGAATTTCCCTTTCTCTCTGGACGGAGCTGTCGCCAAAGTCAACGATTTAGAAATACAGGAAAAGCTTGCCTTCACCTCCAGGGCGCCGCGTTTTGCCGTGGCCCTTAAATTTGCGGCTGTACAGGCGGAAACTCTGCTTGAGGATATCCTTATTCAGGTCGGCCGTACAGGAGTACTCACCCCTGTCGCCGTATTGAGTCCGGTGAGCGTCGGCGGAGTCATGGTGGCACGCGCCACCTTGCATAATGAGGACGAAATCCGGGTCAAAGATCTGCGCATCGGCGATACGGTCATTGTCCAACGCGCCGGAGACGTGATCCCGGAAGTCGTCGCACCCCTGTTGGAAAAGCGTAACGGCACGGAAAAAAAATTCATTTTTCCGGAATATTGTCCGGAATGCGGCAACCACGTATACCGGGAAAAGAACGAAGCGGCCAAGCGCTGCGTAAATCTGCTCTGCCCGGCTGTCCGGCGGGAATTCGTCAAATATTTTGTTTCCAAAGCCGGGCTGGATATCCAGGGTATCGGGAGCCGCCGGGTGGAACAACTCATCGCCTGCGGCCTGGTGAATTCGCCGTCGGATATCTTCTGCCTGAACGAAAAGCAACTACGCGGTATGGAACGCATGGGAAAAAAATCCGCTGTGAAGATGCTCAGGGCGTTGGATGACGCAAAAAAACAGGTAACTCTGCCTCGCTTGTTGTGTGCCCTGGGCATCAGACACGTGGGCGAACAAACCGCCAGGGCTTTGGCCGGAACCTTCTCCTCGCTTGACCTTTTAATGGCCGCATCGGAGGAAGCCTTGCTTGAGGTGTCTGAGGTAGGGCATGAAGTAGCTGCTTCCATAAAACGTTTTTTCAAAGACAAAGGGAATCAGCATCTCTTGGCAAAATTGAAAGAATTAGGCATCTGGCCGACGATGTCTTCACAACGGCAGGCATCATCGACATCAACATACCCTGCGGGCCGCCCGGGTGAAACGCTTGAGCAAAACAGCCTCTTTTCCATAACCGCGGCGACAAGGCAAAACGACGCTCCCCCCGACGCGGCGGGCGTGTATGAAGCGACAGAATATACGGGAAACGAGGCGCTTCTTCTTGCGGGCAAGACAATTGCGTTCACGGGAATATTATCTTCCATGACTCGCAGCGAAGGGAAAAATCTGGCCGAAAAGGCAGGAGCGAGTGTGCTTTCAGGCGTATCGCGCAAACTTGATCTGCTTGTCGTGGGAGACAATCCCGGCACGAAACTGACCAAAGCGCAACAACTCGGCATACGCGTACTGCTCGAACAGGAATTTTTACGTCTGGCAGGACAATGAGTCCTGTTACCGCCGCGCTTATGCGCCGTTTCACCCCATACCAGGAAACCCATATGAAAATCGCCATAACAACCTCTTCTTTCGCCCAATACAGCGACGAGCCTTTACGTCTGCTGCGGGAGCGGGGGATGACGGCAGTAATGAATCCGTATGGCCGCACCCTTACCGAGGATGAGGCAATTGCCCTGTTGCAGGATTGCGTCGGCATCGCCGCTGGAACAGAACCGTTAACGGACAAGGTGATAGGCGCTCTCCCCGGACTTAGAGTTATTTCCCGTTGCGGTGTGGGCATGGATACTGTGGACTGTAAGGCGGCAGCCACGCGCGGCATCCATGTGCGCAACACGCCTGACGGGCCGACGCGAGCCGTGGCGGAACTGACCCTGGGCTGCGCTTTTGCTCTTTTGCGTAAGCTACTCCTGATGGATAGGGAAATCCGGGACGGAGTATGGAAAAAACGCATGGGAAGCCTTTTGTTGGGAAAACATGTGGGAATCATCGGCTTCGGCCGAATTGGCCAGGCTGTTGCCGAACTGTTCGCCGCCATGGGCTGCCCGGTAAGTTTTTATGATCCGCATGTGGTAGGCGATCTCGCCGCGTTTCAACGCCGGGAAATGGAGGATCTTCTTTCTTGGGCGGACATCGTCACACTGCATTGCGCCAAACCCGCTGATGGCGCCAAGATTATGGACGCCGGCCGTATCGCCGCCATGAAAGAGGGGGCATGGCTGATCAATGCCGCGCGCGGCGGCCTTGTAGATGAAGATGCCCTGGCTGAAGCCCTGCAGGACGGACGTTTATCCGGCGCGGCCTTGGACGTTTTCGCCAGGGAGCCTTATTCCGGCCGTCTGGCGACGCTTCCATTGGTACTATTGACGCCCCATATAGGTTCCTACGCCAGGGAAGCGCGAATACAGATGGAAACAGACACAATCCGCAATCTGCTTGACGCCCTTGATCAAGACAAAACGACGAGGTAAGGCTATGGCGCTTTCTCTTATTGTGTTCGACTGTGACGGAATCATTCTGGAAAGCGTCGATGTCAAGACGCAGGCATTTGCCCGTATCGGCGAAGCTTTCGGACAGGAGGCGAGCGACAGGATTGTCGCATACCACCGGATGCACGGCGGCGTAAGTCGCTACAAGAAATTTGAGTGGCTGTACCAGGAGGTGCTGCACCGCACTGTTTCTCCGGAAAAACTGGATTCCCTGAATAGAGAATTCACCGCGCATGCCTACGATGCGGTGATGCACTGCCCCCTTGTGCCCGGTATCCGGGAGGTGCTGGATCTCTGGCATGGCAGGGTGCCCATGTATGTGGATTCAGGCGCACCCCATGCCGAATTGGTGCAAATTCTTAGTTCTCGGGGCCTAAGCGGATATTTTGACGGCATATACGGGTCGCCTCCGGAAAAAACCGAAATCTTGCGCAATATTGTGGATAAGGTCGGAGTTCATCCAGCGGACGCCGTTATGATCGGCGATTCAATTACCGATCAGCATGCCGCCGAGGCCGTACAAACCCGCTTTTACGGCCGGGGAGATTTTTTCAAACATTCCGGTCATCCTTGGTATGACGATTTGACCAGACTCAACGATTATTTGGAAACGCTTTTCGCCGAACCGTAAACAAAACGGAACAGGCCATATCAGGCAAGACTTTCGTTTTTTCACCAGCAGCAGACGGCACCGTCGCTACGCGGATCAAAGGCCCCTTCCATAATGCCGTCAGGATGGCGGACCAGAGCGCCGGCATGCCCCATCATGCCGGACGGAGAGGGCACCCTTTCGGTGATGTGCCCCATTGTGTTCAGCTTGTCGATGACGACGGAAGCAAATGCGTCTTCCACCTTCAAATTAGCGCTGGCCTCCCCCCACGCGCGCCCCAGCAGCCAACGCGGCGCGCCAACAGCATGCTGCAGAGGAAAACCCAACCGGACATAACGGAAAAACACGGCGGCCTGCGTTTGGGGCTGCCCTTCTCCTCCCATGGTGCCGTAAGAAAGTATTCGGCCGTCATCCAGCAGGGCCATGGCAGGATTAAGCGTGTGGAAGGGCTTTTTCCCCGGGGCAAGACTGTTGGCGGAACCGGGAGCAAAAGAGAAACTCAGCCCCCGATTCTGCCAGACAATCCCTGAACGCGGCAAGGTCACTCCGGAACCGAATTCATGGTAAATACTCTGGATGTAGCTGACGCTGTTACCTTCCCGATCCATAACCCCCAGCCAGACGGTATCGCCGCCGGGCACGGCGTGGGGCCAAGGTTGCGCATGATGAAGGGAGATACTCTCGGCCAGATGAAGCAACTCCTCCCTAGTGAGCAAGTCATGCGCCGGCCGTACCATATGTTCCGGATCGGCCACGAATGTATCGCGCAACGCGAAGGCCCGCTTTGTCGCTTCCACCAGCACATGGATAAAAATACTTTCGTCACTCAAGTCGCAATGAGTGCGTTCGCAAAACATTTCCACAAGAGCCAGAATAGCCAGGGAGGCTATCCCCTGGGTCGGGGGCGGACTGTTGAACAAATGGGTTCCGGTAAGACGCAAGGTAAGGGGTGGGAGAATTTCAGCCCTGTGGGCAAGAAGATCGTCCAAACGCAGAGGAGAACCCGCGTCGCACAGATCGGCGGCCAGTTCTTCGGCAAGGCAGCCTCGGTAAAAGTCTTCCAAACCATGTTCCGCCAGCCGGCGAAACGTCTCGGCAAGAACGGGGAGTCTCAAGCGGCTGTTCGCCGGCGGCGTTTTCCCCCGACTAAGGAAATGCCGGGCAAAGCCGTGCTGGTCCGCCAGTTCCGAAAACATAGCGGCTGTCATATCGCTCTGCGAACTTGAGACGGGATACCCTTCCTCCGCATAGCCCACGGCATCGGCAAAAAGAGTTGCCATGCTCAATGAAGCGCGATTTCCGCACTCCCATCCGGCGGCAATTTGCAGCGCCGCTTGCCAGCCGGAAACAGCTCCGGCCACGGTTAGAGCGGCATAAGGACCGCGTTTGGGAACGGATGTAAAACCGCGATCAACGTACCGTTTGCGAGAGGCGGCCAGGGCGGAACGTCCGCAGGCGTCAATGAAAATTGGCTCGGAAAAAACAACGCCGGAATGCCCGTCCTCCTGTTTTTTTTGCGCGGAAGCCGGCAAAATAAGCCAGAACCCGTCGCCCCCAAGGCCTGTCATATGCGGGTACACCACGCACAGGGTCGCTGCGGCCGCTATGGCCGCCTGCACCGCATTGCCTCCCTGGCGCAATATGTTCAGACCGGTCTGGGAAGCCAGCCGGTGCGGAGTGACAACCATACCGTTATAGGAACACGCTGTAGGAAGCATAGCCAAGACTCCTGTCAAGAGGCGATCCAGATTAAGGACGCTTGTCGTCCCATATGGCCTCGCCTATGGGAAAAAAAGAGGTCCGGCAGGCTGTGGGTACACAGGTCCAGCGAAAAAACGGAATCCTGCCGCATACCCGCCTCAATGAGCTGATGCCGCGTCAACCTCCAGAGATCCATGGTCTTGTTCCGTTCATTAAACCATGGCTGAAAAAACGGTGACCATTCCTTATAAAAATTCACGAATTGCGCCGCGCCGGGGCCAAGACTCGGCCCGCGCACGGCCAGCACGTCGGAAGGATGCAGGCCGTAGGCTGAGCAGAAGCATTGCAGACCGGAAGCGGGAAAATTGGCGGCATTACCTCTCCAACCCACATGTAAGGCGGCAATGGCCGTCCCTTCCCGGTTGCTCATAAGAACAGGCTGGCAGTCAGCAGTCTTGATGGCCAACGCCAGACCCATTTCCCGTGTGCAGACTCCATCGCCCTGCAGTGTGGAAGAGACATTCAGCGGAGTAGGCAAGGGATCCACTATCATATGACTGCCGTGCACTTGCTGTAGTTCCACCCAGCGCTCAAGCCTAAGCCCTTTAAGGAGACGTTCGCGAGCGGCCTCGCCCTCTATTGTTGCTTTGGAATCGGAAGCCGGAGAAAGGGACAGACTTCCGGCTGGAACACAAGAAAAAAAACAGCGTACGAAGGGGACGCCGGGAAAAACAAAAGAAATACCTTCAGGCGGACAAAAGGTTGTGCAATCCGCCCCGAACACGGCTACGGACCGGCTATCCATGTGATCCCTTGCTCGGAGCAGACGGCATGGACGGGCACGTCCCAAGCTTCTTTCGGCAGATTATCCATAATCTGAAACGAATAGGCAAAGCCCATGCGCAGGCTGTTTTTATAGGGAGGCAAGGCAAGCAGACGATCATAGTAGCCGCCGCCTGTACCGAGACGCGTGCCCGCGCGATCAAAAGCCAGACCGGGAAGAATGATGATCTCGGGCTCAGGCATGGACTTAACGTCGTCGCAGGCATTCTCTCCTGAAGAATCGCTTTCTTCCTCCTTCTCGGCAGGCAGGGGTTCAGGAATGTCGAAGACCCCGGCACGAAGCGACGCCATTCCGGAACAGGACACAAAATGCATGTTGCCCGCTTCTTGTCCGGCACATGAGGGAAGAAGCACCGTCTTGCCGTTCTTCCAGGCGTCGGCGAGCAGAGCGGCGGTATCCGTCTCTCCCCGCACGGCGATATATAAGGCCACGATTTCGGCGTTTCGCCAGAAGGCGCTGGAGGCAATATGCCCGGATGCTGCCAGGGAAAAGTCTTGCCGTTCCTCAGGGGCAAGGCTCAGACGTTGCATTCTCAAACGATGTCTGAGCTCTTCTTTGCAGGCGAGGGAGAGGCAGGAATATTGCTGCGGCATGGCACGCAGAATATAGTCGCTCCGCGCTAAAGGCAATGTCTGTTTCTTGAAGTTTGCCGCTCCTTCGGCATTGCGCTCGGAGATCTCCGTGGCAATAGGTTTCATCGCGCACTCACGGGCTGCGGCGACGCCTTACGCCATCACCGCCAAAGCAATTCCTCAAGAACACTTTTTGGGCTCTGTGGCCATCCGTTGACAACGGGAGTATTTTTACCTATTTTGCGATCCTGCTGCACATGCCGCCGAGCATGTGTATCGACCGGCAATACGACACGATATGACAAATGATACGTGCCGGCGGCTCACAGAATAGAATGACCGTCTTCCCAATTCTCTTTCAGAGCAGAAAGCCAAGCAGCAAAAAGGCTGTAAACTATGGCCCACCCCGCATAGCCTTCAATGCGCCAGTAGCTCAGTTGGACAGAGCCCGTGCCTTCTAAAAACTTAAAAGGCGGTAAGGCGAGGAGGATAAACCGGCCCAAATAGGCCATCACTTTTTAACTTTTTACTACTGCGCCAGTAGCTCAGGTGGATAGAGCCCGTGCCTTCTAAGCACGTTGTCGAGAGTTCGAATCTTTCCTGGCGCACCAAAAATTCAAAGGACTTGGATAGTTACTCCAAGTCCTTTTTTGTTGTGCGCTCAGGCGGGGGCGTGCGCGGTTCATTTTTGGGGGTGTGAAGATAACCACAGCCTGTAAAGCTACTTCTTCATTTCATTGATAGGCCTCTCTGGCGGCAGGCTCCTCGTCAGATAGACCACAGGAATGAACAATCAACGCTGAATCGCTTAGAACCAGATAGCGAAGGCCCTTCTCCTGTCAGTATCCAGTTGGAATTTGACTACTTCAACCGGAAACGAAGGTTTCAGTCGGTGACAACACATAAATCGCTGTCTTTTATTAAAGACATGAGAGTTTCTTGGTTGAGAGTTCTTCCTTCACACATCTGAACATTGCTGTCCGGCTAATGGTTAAGAAAAAAGTCCAAAATCTCAAGCGGATGTGGTAGAAGAGTTTGCGAAAAACTTTGCCACACAAGGAGATTTTGGACGTGAGTCACCATAATACAC